>NZ_JBIXLN010000015.1:0-96670 GCF_045798555.1 Paeniglutamicibacter sp. MACA_103
GGGGGGCCCCCCCTTGGGGGGGCCCCCCGCAGTTTTTAACCCGCTTTTGCCCGTCCCGCCGAGGCCGACAGCGGCGAGCACACTTCGGCCCCGCTCCCCCGGCTATCCCCAAGGCCTCCGATCGTCCTGCCGTGCGGTGTCGTTCCAACCGGTGTTGGGCAAGCAGCTGGGAAGGGGCCGCGAGGGACGCCCTGCAGTAGCTCCAGCCCGCTCGATCACCACCAACCAGGACCGCCCACCGCGGCGAAAAAACACACCGAGGTGAAATCAGTTGGGACCGCAGGAATCCAGGGCCGCAAGTTCGGCGCCATGGGACTCCGGAAAATCGTATTCCCTGTTCAATCCCGAGGTTTCAAAACGAGTTCCCTACGTATTCGGCCACTACCAACCCAAAGGAAGCTCCCACGGGGAAGGACATGACCGGCGGTGGCATCACCTTAACGCTGATCGGATGGCTGGCCGAGATGACGCTGATCGCGAAGACCATGAATACCCCGGTTTCGGGAGAGGACCGCAATTTCAGCCTCGCTTGTTGAGTTGCCGCCAACCCGGTCACCCCGCCGGTCTCGAAACTTAAGCATCGGCGGCGTCAAGGTGGCTCGTGATCGCCGCAATAACCCCAGGCATGTCGGGGTATGGGAACGGGTGGCCAGCGCCTTCCAGCCACAGCCCGTGCGCCGAAGGGATGGCTGCGGCGAGCCGGTGGCCGTGCTCGATTGGCAAGAACGCATCGGCGTTCCCGTGTATCACCAGGGTGGGCGCAGTGATCGAGCCCAGTAGTGGGTATCGCGAGCGGGTCACGGCAACAGCTACCTGATGCTGCAGCAGTGCACGGAAGTTGAGTCCGTTTCGCTCGCGCAGGTCGTAAAGAACGATCCTTGTCCATTCTTCGACATCGATAGGTTCGTCTCCCCCTTGGGCAACGAGCCCCGCAAGCACCTCCTTGACAAGATTTGTTTCGCCGCCGAGCAAGCGATAGCGCAGCGGCCGAAGGCCGGCCATCGCCGACTGGAGCAGCGGCCAGGCCTTGGGTCCGGGCATCGAGGTGTCGGTTGGGTCCGCCGAGGTGGACATGAGCGTGAGGGAGCGGACGCGCTCGGGGTAGGCGACAGCGACCTCTTGGGCCACGAAACCTCCGAGGGAGAGCCCGAGCAGGTGAACGCGGTCGAGGCGAAGCTCGTCGAGGACGGCAATCGCATCGTTCGCCATGTCGATCAGCGAGTACGGCTGCCTACGGCTCCAGCCCGCCATCCAGCTCGAGGCGCCGGTGCCCCGATGGTCGTACCTGACCACGCGGTATCCCCCGGCCGCCAAGGCGCGCAGGAATGCCGGCGGCCAGAACAACGAGCCCACGCCGAGTGAGGAGTTGAGTAATACGACACCCTTTTCCGCGCCGGCGTGAGGGATGGACTCGTACCAGATCCGGACCCCGTCGAACCGGGCGTATCCCGATATGCCGTTGACGACTCCCGTCACGGGGCCCGCGCGGATGCGGGCAATCGTTCTCGCGGTGCCCGGCGGCAGACGGGGCCCGCGCGCTAGCAAAAGCGCCGCGAGACCGGCAAGTCCCAGCGCCGCCGATGCAGGCACCACCCACTTCCTCATCGGCTCACTATAAGTGAGGACCCCGGCGCGCGTCTTTACCCGCAGGTCACACTCCTGGATCGGTTTGACGCCCCGTTCATTGCATCCGCTTCTCGGGGGAACCAGTCGATCGAGTCCACCGATCACAATCACAGGCTTGGCGCCAATGACTGCAACCATGGTCTGCAAGGCCGTGGACGTTCCATGGGAGGCCGCGGGCGGACGCCGCCTGCTGCACCCAGGAGGGGCCTGACGCCGCCCTGGAGCGCCTGGCGCTACCGCACGGTGGTGTAGCGCGGGCTGCGGGTCCCCTGGCGCTGCAGCGGGACGAACAGCTTGTAGCGGTCCGATCGGTACAGGGAGATCGAATAGTCGACGAGCACCTCGCCGACGAATGCATACCTGGTGATGCGCAGCAGCGGGAAGCCGACTTCGACCTGCAACAGTCCGGCATGTTCGCTGGTTGCCGCCGTGCTTTCGATCTGGTCCTCGCCCCATTCCAGGACCAGGCCATAGCGTTCGTGCAGCGACTGGTACAGCGAAATGGGCGGAGGGTCGTTCAGGAAGCCGGGCACCAGCTCGCTGGGCATGAAGTTCTCATCCAGGCTCATGGGCTTGCCGTCGGCCAGCAGCAGGCGGCTGAAGCGGATCACGGGCTGGCCCTCGTCGATCTCCATGTGCCGCGACAGGCTGCTGGAGGCAGGTGCCTCCTCGAAGCGCAGCACGTGCGCGTCGGGGACCATGCCGCGCCTGACCATTTCCTCGCTGTATGAGTTCAACCGGATCTGCAGGTCGAGCTTTGGGTGCGCCACGAACGTCCCCACGCCGACCACGCGCTTGAGCACCTGGTCCTCGACCAGCGAGTCGATGGCCTGTCGAAGGGTCTTGCGGGCCACGTTGAATCCCTCGGCCAGCTCGCGTTCGGGCGGAAGCCGGTATCCGGGCTGGCAGACGCTCGCGGCGTGCGTACGCAGGATCTCGCGGATCTGCCGGTATTTGCTGACCGGTGATTCCTCGTCGATCAGGCCATGCACCTTGGGCTGCGGCGCGTAGGGTTTCACGTTTACTCCATTGTCGTCGGGCCGGCACCCGGCCCTCACGTTTCCATTGTCCCGCATTCGGCCCATGCCCGCTTAAACAGCGGAAGCGGTGTTTCCCTCCCCCGTAGGGGAAAGAAGCACCGCTTCCGCTGATGAACTGCTTTTGTCACGCGCCCGGGTTAGTGGGCGTGCTCACCGCGGCTGTACTCGTAGACCCAGCCAATGAGACCGATGATCGTGAGGCCAACACCGATGTACAGGACCCACCAGCCGAGCGCCAAACCGGCAAAGCCGATTGCGGCGCCCGTGCCCAGGGCCAGCGGCCACCAGCTCCACGGAGCGAAGAGGCCGAGCGTTCCGGCATTCTCGTGGATGTCACCGTCAACGCGGTCCTCGGGACGCGCACCGACGCGACGCGAGGTGTGGAGCAGGTACCAACCGATCATCAGGGTCATGGCCGTGAGCATGAACGTGGCCAGAACTCCAACCGGCTCCTTCCACTCGGTCATGATCCCGTAGACGATGCCCACCGGAGTGAACATGAATATGCCGCCCAAGAAGAGCCAGGATTCTACTTTCATCTCTACAGGTCCTTCTGGTCTGCCGGGCCGAAGATCTTGGCCACCGCGGTGTCCGGGGTCGAGCGGGCGCTCAGTTCCGGGTGGTGGAGGTCAAGAGCCGGTCGCTCGGAACGGATACGCGGAATCGAGTGGAAGTTGTGGCGCGGCGGCGGGCAAGAGGTTGCCCATTCGAGCGATGCACCAAAGCCCCACGGATCATCCACGGTGACCTTCTTCGCGTGGCGGTGCGTGGTCCAGACGTTCCAGAAGAACGGGATCATCGACATGCCCAGGATGAAGGCGAACACGGTGGAGAACTGGTTCATGGTGGTGAACCCGTCTTCCGGCATGTAGTCGGCGTAGCGTCGCGGCATGCCGATGACGCCCAGCCAGTGCTGGATCAGGAAGGTGCCGTGGAAGCCCACGAACAACAGCCAGAAGTGGATCTTGCCAAGGCGCTCGTTGAGCATCTTGCCGGTCCACTTCGGCCACCAGAAGTAGAATCCGGCGAACATCGCGAAGACGACGGTTCCGAAGACCACGTAGTGGAAGTGCGCGACCACGAAATAGGTGTCCGAGACGTGGAAGTCCAGCGGCGGGGCCGCAAGGATGATGCCGGTCAGGCCACCGAAGAGGAAGGTCACCATGAAGCCGATGCTCCAGAGCATCGGGGTTTCGAAGGTGATCGATCCGCGCCACAGGGTGCCGATCCAGTTGAAGAACTTCACGCCGGTCGGCACGGCAATCAGCATGGTCATGAAGCCGAAGAACGGCAGCATGACCTGGCCGGTGGCGTACATGTGGTGTGCCCACACCGAGACGGACAGCGCAGCAATCGAGATCGTTGCGAAGACCAGGCCCTTGTAGCCGAAGATCGGCTTGCGGGAGAACACCGGGAAGATCTCCGAGACGATGCCGAAGAACGGAAGCGCAATGATGTACACCTCGGGGTGTCCGAAGAACCAGAAGAGGTGCTGCCACAACATGGCTCCGCCTGCGTCCGGGTCAAAGACGTGCGCGCCGAACCGGCGGTCCGCACCGAGTGCGAACAAAGCTGCTGCCAGCGGCGGGAAGGCCATCAAGACCAAGATCGAGGTGATCAGCGCGTTCCAGGTGAAAATGGACATGCGCCACATGGTCATGCCCGGTGCGCGCAGGCAGATGATGGTGGTGATGAAGTTGACGGCGCCGAGGATGGTGCCGAAGCCCGAGAGGGCCAGGCCGAAGACCCAGAGGTCCCCGCCCACGCCCGGGCTGAAGGTGGTGTTCGACAGCGGTGCGTAAGCGAACCAGCCGAAGGAAGCCGCACCCTGCGGGGTCAGGTAACCTGCCAACGCAATGGTGGAACCGAAGGAGAAGAACCAGAAGGCCAGGGCGTTCAGTCGCGGGAAGGCCACATCCGGTGCGCCGATCTGCAGCGGCATCATGACGTTGGTGAACCCTGCAAAGAGCGGGGTTGCAAACATCAGCAACATGATCGTGCCGTGCATCGTGAACAGCTGGTTGTACTGTTCCTTGGTCTGCAGGATCTGCATGCCCGGTTCAAACAGCTCGGCACGGATGACCAGTGCCATCACGCCGCCGATGCAGAAGAAGATGAACGAGGTGATCAGGTACATGTACCCGATCGTCTTGTGGTCGGTGGTGGTGATCCAGTTGACGAAGATCCGTCCCTTGGAAACCGGGACCACGCGCGGGGCGATGGTCTTCGCCTCATCGGTTGCGTATTCGTAAGTAGTCACGACGGATTACTTTCCTTCCGATGCGTGGGCCGAAACCTCGTTGACCTTGTTCGGCTGGCGGTCGTATTCCTCGCCGACGTGGCCGTCCTTCAAGGTGTTCAGGTACGTCACGAATTCGTCCTCGGGCACGACCTTCACGTTGAAGAGCATCTCCGAGTGGTATTCACCGCAGAGCTCCGCGCACTTGCCGTCGAACTGCCCTACGACCTGCGGGGTGAGGTAGATGTAGTTGGTCCTGCCGGGGATCATGTCGAGCTTCTGCAGGAATGCAGGGACCCAGAACGAGTGGATGACGTCGCGGCTGTTCAGCTCGAGCTTGACGGACTTTCCAACGGGCAGGTACAAGGTGGGCAGGGTTTCCTCGACGCCCGGTTCACCGGTCAGGCGTGCCTGAGTGGTGGCTTCGTACTTTTCCAGGGCCCCGTAGGTGTAGTTGTAGTCCCATGCCCACTGCTTGGCACGGACATCGACCACGAGCTGGGAATCCACCTCGGCGTTGATCGCCTTCTCGGTGCTGTCGGAGAACATGAAGAACGTCAGGACTAGCGCGAGCGGCACGGCCGTGTAGAAAATTTCGATGGGCAAGTTGTAGCTGAGCTGGCGCGGGTAGCCAGTGTCAGTCTTGCGGCGGCGGTAGGCGATGATGCACCAAAGCATCAGGCCCCACGTCAAGATACCGATCAAAAGTACGGTAATCCACGAGTTGACCCAGAGATCCTGGATCATACCGGTGTGGTTGGTGGTGTCACGTTCGACGTTTGGGAGCCAACCTCGCTGGACTTCCGCTGAACATCCCGTCAACAACAACGCGCCGGCGCCGGCAATGGCCAAGACTTTGGCTATGCCTTTGCGGCGGCTGCTGGTTCGGTCTTGCGAACTCACAGACGGCCCTTCCTCTTTGTTGGTGCTGAATGAGTCTTCGACACCCAGCGGCCGGACTCAAGTGAATCAACGCTGATGAGGTCGAAGAAAACCATAGTTTTACTACTTATCGTAGAGCTTACCCTCTCGGGCATGCGAATGCCGACCAAAACACCGCCCAGGGACGAAGATGTCTCAACGTTTGGGCGGTGCATTTGGTTCCGGCTTAGTGGAAGGAATCTCCACAGGCGCAAGAGCCGCCGGCGCTCGGGTTGTCGATGGTGAAACCCTGCTTGGCGATGGTGTCTTCGAAGTCGATCGAAGCGCCGTCCAGGTAGGGAACGCTCATCTTGTCCACGACAACCTCAACGCCGTCGTAGTCCTTGACGGCGTCGCCCTCAAGCAGGCGCTCGTCGAAGTAAAGCTGGTAAATCAGGCCCGAACATCCCCCTGGCTGAACAGCGACGCGCAAACGAAGATCGGTGCGGCCCTCCTGTTCGAGCAGTGAACGAACCTTTTCTGCTGCGACCTCCGAAAGCTTGACCTCGTGGCTCGGAAGCTCGGTCGGGTCTGCGGTGGTCTCATTGGCTGCAGTTGTCATGCGTGATCCTCCATATACTGCTCACTTGGGCTACGCCTCAAGCGCGGCCCCTCACCATCAATGGTACGACGAGTCCGCAAATGCTGGCGCGCGGCTGCCGTAAGGGCCTTATAGCCCGTGGTTGTTCAAGCGTGCCAAGAGCAGCGCCTCGGCCAAAATTGCATGACGGAAATCGTCCAGGTGCAGCGACTCATTGGCCGAGTGGGCTCGGGAGTCCGGGTCCTCGACGCCGGTGACGAGGATCTGCGCGGCCGGGAAGACCTCCAGCAGGTCGGAGATGAACGGGATGGATCCGCCGATGCCCGTTTCCACGGCCGGGACGCCCCACGCCTCCCCCAGCGCCCAGAGGCTGGCCTGGGCGGCCGGTGCGGAGGTGTCGGTGGCAAAGGACTGCCCGGCCTCGTCGGCCTCGAAGCTCACGTGCGCGCCGCCGAGGTCCTGCTTCATGATGTGCTCGCGCACTGCCGCGGTGGCAGCCTCGGGATCCTGGCCGGGAGCCACGCGCAGGCTCAGCTTGAACCGGGTGGAGGGCAGCAGGGTGTTTGAGGAAACCGCGACAGAGGGAATGTCCATGCCGATGATGGATAGCGCGGGCTTGTTCCAGAGCCGGTCGGCGATGTTGCCGCTGCCGGCCAGCGCCACGGAATCGAGCACCGAGGAATCGGCGCGGAACGCTTCTTCCGGGTAGTCGACGTTCGCGCGCTCGGTGGAGACCAATCCGTCGATGGCCACGTTGCCCTGCGCGTCGTGGAAGGTGGAGATCAGGCGCGCGGCGACGGTGGGGGCATCGAGCACCGGACCGCCAAACATGCCCGAGTGCACAGCGTGCTGAAGCGTGCGGATCTCCACCACTCCCCCGACCATGCCGCGCAGGGAGGTGGTCAAGGCCGGGACACCGACCTTCCAGTTGCTGGAGTCGGCGACCACGATCACGTCCGCCTCCAGGCGGTCGCGGTGGGTTTCCAGGAATTGGCGGAAGCTGGGCGAGCCGGCTTCCTCCTCCCCCTCCAGGAAGAAGGTGACGCCGAGGCCGAAGTCCGCGACGGTGTCCAGCACCGCGCGCAGGGCGGCGATGTGCACCATGATGCCCGCCTTGTCGTCGGCCGCGCCGCGCCCGTAGAGACGGCCGCCGATCTCGGTGGCCTCGAACGGCTTGGTGTCCCACAGGTCCTCGTCACCCGGGGGCTGCACGTCGTGGTGCGCGTAGAGCAGGATGGTGGGCTTGCCGTCGCGGGCGGGGCGGCTGGCCACGATGGCCGGGCCTCCCATGGCACCGGTGGCGGTGGGTACGCGCAGGATCTCGGCATTCTCCATGCCGGCCTCGCGCACCAGCTGGGCCACGGCCTCGGCACTGCGGTCAAGCTGGGCGGGGTCGAATGATTCCCAGGCGATGCCGGGAATGGCCACCAGCCTGCCCAGTTCGGAGACAATGCGGTCGAAATCCGTGTCGACGTGCGCGCTCAAGGAGTCGCGATCCACGCCGAAAGACGCCGGGACGGCGGTGTTCTTGGTAGTCATACGAGAAAGCCTACAACCGCGCCGGGTGCCCGATGACGATGGCGTGCCGCGTGCAAGCTAGACTGGAAGGGTGTTTGGACGCAAGAAAGATCAGGCAGCTTCCGTAGAAGCGCCCACAGAAGAGACCACAAAGCCCGTCGGCAAGAATGCCCCGACCCCGAAGCGCAGTGCGCAGCAGGCGCAAAACCAGCGCCCGCTGGTGCCCACTGACCGCAAGCTGGCCCGTGAGGCCGAGCGCGCGCAGCGGCTGGAGGCGCAGAACCGCATGCGGCTGGCCAACGAGACCGGTGACGAGCGCTTCATGGCGGCCCGTGACCAGGGACCGCAGAAGCGCTTCGCCCGCGACTACGTGGACCGCCGCTTCATGGTCGGCGAGTACCTGATGTTCGCGGTGTTCGCGTTCCTGATTGTCTCGCTGACCCTCTCGAGGTTCCCGGAGGTGACCGTGTACGTGACCTTTGCCCTGTGGATCCTGGTGGGTCTGGTGGCCGTCGACGCGTTCATCATGTCCCGCGGCCTGAAGAAGGCCATGGTCGCCCGCTTCGGCTCGGTCGACCGCGGCGTCACCTATTACGCCATCATGCGCGGCCTGCAGTTCCGCAAGCTGCGCCTGCCCAAGCCGCAGGTCCGCCGCGGCGAGGACCCGCGCTAAAACCACGCAAACGCGTTCATGATTCCACACCAAGGCGTGTGGCACCCTGCCGGACGGATTCCGGCCGGGGCGCCACACGCCTTTTCGCTGCCCGGGACTCGGCGGCCGCAACGGGCCCCGGTCCCCCGGGTGGCTGTCCAAACGCCGCGGGCCCCAACACCCATGGTTCGGTGCAGGGGCCCGCGAAGCGGAGCTTGCTACTTCCTGGCCAGGGACCGGCCCTGTGCCTGCGCCTTGGCCAGCGCCTTGTTGATGCCGCGGACCCAGAGCGGTCCCTCGTAGAGGAACGCGGTGTAGCCCTGGACCAGGTCCGCGCCGGCCTCGAGGCGCTCGATGACGTCCTCGCCGGTGCTCACCCCGCCCACCGAGATGATCGCCATTTCTGCGGGCACCTTCTCTCGCAGCACCTTGAGCACCGCCAGCGAGCGGGCCTTCAGCGGGGCCCCGCTCAGTCCCCCGGCCCCGATCTCCGCAACCTTGAAGGCGTCGGAGACCAGCGGTTCGCGGGCAATGGTGGTGTTGGTGGCAATGATGCCGTCAAGGCCCAGTTCGGTGGCCAGCTTCGCGACGTCCGCGATGTCCTCGTCGTTGAGGTCCGGTGCGATCTTGACCAGCAGCGGGACGTGGCGCCCGGCGACGCGGTCGGCCTCCGCGCCCACCGCGCTCAGCAGCGGGCGAAGCGTCTCAACGCCCTGGAGCAGGCGCAGCCCCGGGGTGTTGGGAGAGGACACATTGACCACCAGGTAGTCCGCGTGGGCCGCGAGCTCGCGGGTGGAGACCAGGTAGTCGGCAACCGCGTCGTCGAGCTCCACGGTCTTGGTCTTGCCGATGTTCACGCCGATGACCGGGCGTAGGTCACCGAAGCGTCCGGCCAGGCGCAGCCGTGCGGCGCGGATGCGCGGTGCCACCGCGCGGGCGCCGTCGTTGTTGAACCCCATGCGGTTGATCACGGCCTTGTCCTCGACGAGGCGGAAGAGCCGGGGCTGTTCGTTGCCCGGCTGCGCGACGCCGGTGATGGTGCCGACCTCCACGTGGCCGAACCCCAGGTCAGCCAGGGCCGGGATCCCGGCCCCTTCCTTGTCGAAGCCCGCCGCCAGGCCGAAGGGCGAGGGGAAGTCGATGCCCATCACGGTGCGACGCAGCGCCGGATCGGGGGCGCACAGCTTCCTCGCGATGACGGACACCCCGAGCTTCTCGGCCAGCCGCAGGGCATCGAAGGAAAAGTGGTGTGCCTTTTCGGGGTCCATCTTCGTGAAGACCAGACGGAAAATCGTGGGGTATATGCGCATGACTCCTAGTCTTCCCCGCAACCCCGCTTCCAAACAACTTCAAGTTCGTTATGCTCAACACATGTCGCACGCCTCCTCCCTTGGTTCCAGGCCCGGGCTCCCGCCGGAGAACGATCCCAGCACCGGCTGGCCGGAGTTCAGCGCGACGACCCGGCCCGGCGCCTGGGAGCCGGACATCCTGGGCGAGGGGTTCAGCTACACGACCCTGCCGCAGGGCAGCGACGCCGAGGGCGAGCTGTGCGCCACGCTGGTGCGCTACCGCCTGCCGGCCCCGGAACCCGCGCATGCCGGGACGACGGCCGGGTCGAGGGTGCGCGCCACCCTTGAGAGGCTGTGGCCGCGGCCGAGTTCAACCGACTCTTCCCACTCGGCCGGGAACGCGGAACCGAAGGCCGGTTTTGTGCTTGCGGTCCACGGCTGGAGCGACTACTTCTACAACACCGAGCTGGCCCGCTATTGGACCGCGCGCGGATACGCCTTCTACGCGCTGGACCTGCGCCGCTACGGGCGAAGCCTGCGCGAGCACCACCTGAACCCCGGCTTCACCGCCTCCCTGGATGAATACGACGCGGACCTGGAAGCGGCGCTGGAGGTGATCCGCTCCCTGGAAGGGACCGATGCACAGGGGATCTGCGTGGCCCATTCCACCGGCGGGCTGGTGGCCAGCCTGTGGGTCAACCGGCACCCGCGGGCGTTCGACGCGTTGGTCCTGAACAGCCCGTGGCTGGAGCTGCAGGGAAGCTACCTGGTCCGCTATGCCGCCCAAGGCGTGGTCGAACCCATCGCCCGGCTGCGTCCGCGCGCCAAGCTGCACCTGCCGGAACTGGACAACTACTGGCGCTCGATGAGCCGGCGGGCCCACGGTTCCTGGGACCTGCACCCGCGCTGGCGCCCGCCGGTGTCCTTCCCCGCGACGGCCGGCTGGATCACGGCGGTGATGGCGGGGCACCGGGAGGTGGCCAGGGGGCTGGACATCAAGGTCCCGGTGCTGGTGCTGACCTCCAAGACCTCGCACCTGGGCCCCGTGTTCGACGAATCGATGATGCACAACGACAGCGTCCTGGAGGTCAACGTGGTGCGTGAGCGCTCGCTGAAGCTGGGCCGCGAGGTCACCAACGCGATCATCCCCGGGGCCATGCACGACGTGTTCGCCTCCGGGCCCGAGCCGCGCGCCGCGGCGTACGCGTCCATCGACAGCTGGGGCGCCGGCTACCTGCCGGGACACGGTGCGCGCGTGGAGGCGGCACTCGGACGGTCCTGAGGGATTCCGGCTCAGCCCTCGGCGGCCACCGGCTTCTGAACCGGCTTGTCCACCGCTCCCCCGTAGCGGCGGTCGCGGCTGGCGTATTCGCGCACCGCTTCCCACAGCGTGGTGCGGTCCACGTCGGGCCACAGCTCGTCGATGAACACCATCTCGGCGTAGGCCGACTGCCAAAGCAGGAAGTTGGAGGTGCGCTGCTCGCCGCTGGTGCGCAGGAACAAATCGACGTCGGGCATCTCGGGTTCGTCCAGGTGCTTCGCCACGGTCTTCTCGCTCACCTGCGAGGGCTTCAGGGTCCCGGCGGCCACCTGTTCGGCGATGGCCTTCACGGCGTCGGCGATCTCCGCCCGCCCCCCGTAGTTCACGCACATGGTCAGCTGGCAGGTCTGGTTGGCGGCGGTGAGCCTCTCGGCTTCCTTAAGCTCATTGACCACGGTGCGCCACAGACGCGGCTCGCGCCCGGCCCAGCGGATGCGCACGCCCCATTCGCTGAGGGTGTCGCGCTGGCGGCGCAGCACGTCGCGGGAGAAGCCCATGAGGAAGCGGACCTCCTCGGGGCTGCGCTTCCAGTTCTCGGTGGAGAAGGCGTACACCGAGACGTACTTGATGCCCATCTGCACCGCGCCGGCCATCACGTCCAGCAGCGCCGCTTCCCCTGCACGGTGGCCCTCGGTGCGCGGCAACCCGCGCGCGTTGGCCCAGCGGCCGTTGCCGTCCATCACGATGGCGACGTGTTGCGGCACCAGTTCGGGGCGGATGGCGGGCATCGGGGCGTCGCCCGGGCGCATCGCGGGAATGACGGGTCCGGGCTTGCCGGTGATCTTGGGGGCTTTGCTCATCTTCGCTCCACGAGTTTGAGGGATTTCACTGCGCGTTCCAGGTGCCATTGCAGGTAGTTGGAGGTGATCGCGGCCGCCTGGCCGCGGGTTGCCGCATCGGCGGCGTCCACCGCTTCCCAGTCGCCGGCCAGCAGGGCGGCGAGCAGGGCGACGGTCTGCGGGGAGGGGGACATCGATCCGGCGGGCCGGCAGTCGTGGCAGACCACCCCGCCCAGGGGCACGTTGATGGCCTGGTGGGGTCCCACCGCGCCGCAGCGCACGCAGTGGGTGAAGCTCGGCGCCCAGCCGGCGGTGGCCAGGGCGCGCAACAGGTAGGAGTCCAGCACGGTCCCGGGCTCGTGGCCGCCGCGGGCCAGGGCCGCCAGGGCCCCGTGCAGCAGCCGGTATTGCGCGGCGACGGATTCGGCGTCGGCGTCGGTAAGCCGTTCGGCGGTCTCCAGCATCGCCGCCCCGGCGGTGTACGCGGAGTAGTCGGCCACGAGCGCCTGCCCGTAGGGGTGGCGCAGCTGGGCCTGGATGATGGTGTGCAGCGAGCGGCCGGCCACGATCTGGGCGTCGACCTCCATGAACGGCTCGAGGGTGGCGCCGAGCTTGGAGCTGGTGCGCCGCACGCCCTTGGCCACCGCGCGCACGACCCCGAACTCGGGGCTCAGCAGCGTGATGATGCGGTCGGCCTCGCCCAGCTTGTGGGTGCGCAAGACTATGCCGCGGGTGCGGTAACTCTTTGCGGTAAACCCTGAACGTGCCACGTAGTCCATCATCTCAAACTAATGGGGGTCCCGCACACCGTTGCGGCGCACGGGACCCCGTGTACTACTTTTCCCGCGCTCAGTGCTGGTCGCGCACCGCGCGGTTGACCGCGGAGATCACTGCCTTCAGCGAGGACATGGTGGTGTTGGTGTCAACGCCCACGCCCCAGAGCACGCGCTCGCCCACGGCGCATTCGACGTAGGCGGCCGCGGCGGCGTTGCCGCCCTCGGACAGGGCGTGCTCGGTGAAGTCCAGCACGCGCACGTCCACGCCCTCGTTGCCCAGGATGTTGACCAACGCGTTGATCGGGCCGTTGCCGGCGGCCGAGCGGCGGTGCGGGACCCCATCGATGAGCAGCGTGGCGGTCAGCGCGAAGCTGCCGTCCTCGGCGGTGTCGGCATTGGCCGAGCCGAGCTTGAAGCGGCCCCACTCCTGCGCGTCCGAGCCCTCGGTGACCGGCAGGTACTCGTCCTGGAAGACCGACCAGATGGCTGCCGAGGAGATTTCCCCGCCCTCGCCGTCGGTCTTGCGCTGGATGACGCCGGAGAACTCGATCTGCGCGCGGCGCGGCAGATCCAGCGAGTGCTCGTTCTTGAGCAGGTAGGCGACCCCGCCCTTGCCGGACTGCGAGTTCACGCGGATCACGGCCTCGTAGGAGCGGCCGATGTCCTTCGGGTCCACCGGCAGGTACGGAACCCCCCAGGTGATCTCGTCGATGGTCTTGCCGGCCGCCTTCGCGTCGGCCTCCATGGACTCGAAGCCCTTCTTGATGGCGTCCTGGTGGGAGCCGGAGAAGGCGGTGAAGACCAGGTCCCCGCCGTAGGGGGAACGCTCCGGGACCGGGAGCTGGTTGCAGTACTCGACGGTGCGGCGGATCTCGTCCATGTCGGAGAAGTCGATCATCGGGTCGATGCCCTGGCCGAACATGTTCATGCCCAGGGTGACCAGGTCGACGTTGCCGGTGCGCTCCCCGTTGCCGAAGAGGCAGCCCTCGATGCGGTCAGCGCCGGCCAGGTAGCCGAGCTCGGCCGCCGCGACACCGGTGCCGCGGTCGTTGTGCGGGTGCAGGGACAGCACGATGGAGTCGCGGTTGGCCAGGTTGCGGTGCATCCACTCGATGGAGTCGGCGTACACGTTGGGGGTGGCCATTTCCACGGTCGCCGGCAGGTTCAGGATCATCTTGTTCTCGGGGCTGGCCTCGAGCACCTCGGCCACGGCGTCGGAGATGCGCTTGGCGAACTCCAGCTCGGTGCCGGTGAAGGACTCCGGGGAGTATTCGTAGGTGATCTTGGTGCCGGTGAGCTGCTCCTCGTACTTCTTGCACAGGCGCGCGCCGGTCAGGGCGATGTCGACGATGCCGTCCTGGTCCTGGTTGAACACCACGCGGCGCTGGAGCACCGAGGTGGAGTTGTACAGGTGCACGATGGCCTGCTTGGCGCCCTCGAGCGCCTCGTAGGTGCGCTCGATCAGGTGCTCGCGGGACTGGGTGAGGACCTGGATGGTCACGTCGTCCGGGATCCCGCGCTCGATGAGCTGGCGGACGAAGTCGAAGTCCGTCTGCGAGGCGGACGGGAAGCCGACCTCGATCTCCTTGAAGCCCATCTTGACCAGCAGGTCGAACATCTTGTGCTTGCGCTCGGGGCTCATCGGGTCGATCAGCGCCTGGTTGCCGTCACGCAGGTCCACGGCGCACCAGCGCGGGGCGGTGGTGATGTACTTGTCCGGCCAGGTGCGGTCCGGCAGCGAGACGTTGATCTGGTCCTGGAAAGGCACGTACTTGTGGACGGGCATTCCGGAGGGCTTTTGCAGGTTTTGCATTTCAGTGGGCCTTTTCCTTGGTGGGGCGAAAGTGGGCCGGGACGGTGGGTGACTCCGCAGCGAGGGGTCGGCCGAAGGACGCGTTAGAGTCCTGTCTGGGTCTCGCCGCGGCGGCTTAGTAGAAGTAGTCCGAAATGCACGTATCCAACATAACACCGCCCCGGCGCCCGAGGTGACTTGTTGAACAACTTGTGTCACATTGTGGACACCGTGCGGTCCGGTCCCCGGCCCCGGCTACGCGCTTGCCACCGCTTCCTGCCGCCTGGCGGCATGCCCGGCCGCAGCGGTCTCCAGGCCGCCCGCTTGCCGCGCGCGGATTCGCAGGCCGGGCCCCGGCGCGTTGCGTTGCGACGGCGAATTTTCCGACCGGTCTCCGGGGATGTCCCGGGCCCGAAGCCCTGTCTTTCGCTATTCCCCTGCACTAAAATCGGGCCTGCAGGCTCCCGGGCGCAACAGGGGCAACGGAGCCGTTCACCTGCGGCCATGGCGTTGCCGCGCATCCGGTCCGATGCAGGGCGGCGGATTGCCGCTCACGGACCGGCCAGGACGGTGCCGGGGCGGCGCCTGCGGGCATCGGGCGGCATCGGCTTCGCAAAAACGCAGCCGTACCCGCAACCAGCAGGGAGAAAGCAACATGGGCTCGATCGTTGTACAGGCATTCATTACCCTTGACGGCGTCGTCCAGGCGCCGGGCGGCAGGGAGGAGGACCGCGAAAGCGGCTTCGAGCACGGCGGCTGGCAAACCCGGGAAAGCCCCGCGGAGGTCGGGGAAATCATCGAGGAGTGGGAGGGGCGCACCGAGGCGTTGCTGCTCGGCCGCAAGACCTACGAGATCTTCGCCGGTGCCTGGGGCGTATGGGATGAAAACGAGCCGGGCTTCCAGGGATGGCTGACCAAAAGATACAACCAGGTCCCCAAGTACGTTGCCTCGCGCACGCTCAGCGAGCTTGGGTGGAAGAACTCGCGGCTTCTGGGGCCCGACGTTCCGGCTGCGGTGCAGAAGTTGCGGGAGGAACCCGGAGGCGAGATCCGCGTGTGGGGCAGCGGAAACCTGATCGGGACGCTGGCCGCGCACGACCTCGTCGACGAGTACCGGCTCGTTGTCTACCCGCTGGTGCTGGGAAGCGGAAAGCGGCTGTTCTCCGACGGGTTTCCGCTCGCGCGCTTCCGGCTTCTCGAGTCCCGGGCACTGCCGGCCGGGGTCCTGGTCAACACCTACCGGCCCGCCAACGCCGGCTGACCGGCGGTATCCGCGCGACGGCTTCCGGGCTGCCGCGCCTTGCCGCGCAAGCAGCACGGCGTCGCAGGGCTTTCCAAATTCCCGCGGGCGGTGTCGCTGCTCGCGGGCCAGGGAGGCCCGCCGGGACTCGACCGGCCGGTGGCCCGCCGGACCCGGTCGGCGATCGCCACGAAGCAGGCCCCGCACGGTACCCGCCAGGGGGTCCGCACGGGGCAGAAGGGCACGGCGGGCTTCGGGGCTAGAAGCCGAGCTTGCCCAGCTGCTTGGGGTCGCGCTGCCATTCCTTGGCGATCTTCACGTGCAGGTCAAGGTAGACCCGGGTGCCCAGCAGTGCCTCGATGGCCTTGCGCGAACGCGTTCCCACGTCGCGCAGCCGCGCCCCGCCCCGCCCGATGATGATGGCCTTCTGGCTCGAGCGCTCCACGTACAGGTTCACCCGGACATCCAGCAACGGGCTGTCCTCCGGGCGTCCCTCGCGCGGGACCATTTCCTCCACCACGACCGCCAGGGAGTGCGGAAGCTCGTCGCGCACGCCCTCCAGCGCTGCCTCGCGGATCAGCTCGGAAACCATCTTGGCCTCCGGCTCGTCGGTCAGCTCCCCGTCCGGGTACAGCGGCGGGGACAGCGGCATCTGGGCGACGAGCACGTCGGCGACCTCGGAGACCTGGAAGTCCCCGGTGGCCGAGACCGGCACGACCGCGGCCCAGCCGCCCTCGCCCAGGGTGTCGACGCCCAGTTGGGTGACGGCCATCAGCTGGGCCATCAGCGCGGCCCGGTCAACGGTGTCGGCCTTGGTCACGATCGCGACGATGGGCTTCTTCTGCAGCTGCGCGAGCTGCGTGGCGATGAAGCGGTCGCCCGGGCCGATCTTCTCGTTGGCCGGCAGGCAGAAGCCGATGGCGTCGACCTCGGAGAGCGTGTCAGCCACCAGGTCGTTCAGGCGCTGGCCCAGCAGCGTGCGCGGGCGGTGCAGGCCCGGGGTGTCGACCAGGATCAACTGCGCGTCGGCGCGGTGCACGATCCCGCGGATCGTGTGCCGCGTGGTCTGCGGCTTGGCGGAGGTGATGGCCACCTTCTGGCCGACCAGCGCGTTGGTCAGCGTCGACTTGCCCGCGTTCGGGCGGCCCACGAAGGAGGTGAACCCGGCGCGGAAGTCCTCGGGCCAGCCTCCGGTGGGCAGCATCTGTGGCTTCTTGATGTTCCGGTTCATGATTGCTCCTTGTGATGCCCTGCATCTTTGGCGGCGGCGTGTTCGCCGGTCGTGGGTGGTGTTGCCTGCCTGCGCACCAGGATCTTGCCGATCCGGTTGCGTCGTCCGCTCAGCGAGAGGACCTTCATTTCAATGCCTGCGATGGTGGCGTGGGATCCGAGCACGGGCACGGATTCGAGCACCTTGCCCAGCAGCCCGCCCACCGAGTCGACCTCGTCCTCGTCGATGTCGATGTCGAAGAGTTCGCCGAGCTCGTCGATGGAGGTGTGGGCGCGCACCACGAAGCTGCCGTCGCTCACCTCTTCGATGTCGACCTTTTGCCGGTCGTATTCGTCGTCGATCTCCCCGACGATTTCCTCGATGAGGTCCTCCAGGGTGACCAGTCCGGCGGTTCCGCCGTACTCGTCGATGACGATGGCCATGTGGGTGGATTCCTGCTGCAGCTCGGGCAGCAGCTCCGCCACGGACTTGGATTCCGGAACGTAGCGTACCTTGCGGGCCAGGTCCTCGACCACGTCGGCGGCCTCCGGGCCCAGGTGCAGCTTGTAGGCCACGTCCTTGAGGTAGACGATGCCGAAGATGTCGTCCGCGCTCTCCCCGATGACGGGTATGCGCGAGCAGCCCGAGGCCAGGAACAGGTCCATGGCGGCGTTGAGCCCCTGGCCCTTGTCGATGGTGACCATGTCGGTGCGCGGGACCATGACCGAGCGGACGTAGGTGTCCTCGAGGTCGAAGACGGAGTTGATGATTTCGGCGGCCTCGTCCTCCAGCTCGTCGCCCTCGGTGGCCCGGTCGACCAGGTCGCGGAGGCGTTCCTTGGACAGGAAGCCGTCGTCCTCGGCGACCGAGTTCGGGCTCAGGGCCTGGCCGATGCCCACCAGCCAGGTGGGGATGGGCCCGAGGACCACGCGCAGGAAGCGGACCAGCGGCGCGGTGTAGCGCACGACGGTGTCCGCGTGGCTGCGCCCCAGGCGGCGCGGGGACACCCCGACGAGAACGAAGCCGACCGCTGCCATGGTGGCGGTGGCCAGCAGCCCGGCCAGCCAGACGTTGTCGAGCCGGTCAAGGTAGAGGATCGCGACGGCCACGGCCGAGGCGGTCTCGAACCAGATCCGCCAGAAGCGCACGGCGTGGGTGTGGCTCTGCGAGTCGGCGAGGATGTTGGCCAGGTGCGGCGAGGCGTAGTCGTTGCGCAGCGCCTCGGCCTGCTGCCGCGAGAGGTAGAGGTATGCCGATTCGGCGGCGGTGAGGAGGGCGGCACTGAGGATGAAGAGCAGTGCACAGAACGCGAGGATGACCGCGGTCACTAGTCCATCGTCTCCCGGGGAGCGGGGCGGCCCAGGAAGCCTTCGAGCAGCTGGCGCTGGAGGGAGAACATGACGTCCTTCTCCTCGGGTTCGGCATGGTCGAAGCCCAGCAGGTGCAACATCCCGTGGGTGGTCAGCAGCAGGATCTCGTCCTCCACCGAATGCCCGCCGGTGTTGGCCTGGAGGGTGGCGACCTGCGGGCAGATCACGATGTCGCCGAGCATGCCGGCCTCGGTGGGCGAGCCGGGGACGCCGGGGCGCAGCTCGTCCATGGGGAAGCTCATCACGTCGGTGGGCCCTTCGAGGTCCATCCATTCCACGTGCAGCGCGCTCATCGGCTCCTCGTCGAGCAGGATGATGGAGACGTCGGTTTCCGGGTGCACGTAGAGCTCGGCCAGGATGTGGCGCCCCAGCGCGCTGATGCGTTCCAGGTCCGCACCTACCGCGGACTCGTTGTTGACCTCTACGCTCATGGGGACTGCTCCTGGTTTTCGGGCGCGTGGCCCTGCTGCTTCTTCTCGGGCGGGTGTTCGGGGTTCCGTCCCGTGGCGGCGCGGCGGCGGGCCCGGGCCTTGGAACGGTTGAAGTTCGGGTCCTGGCGCGCGGTCCAGCGCTCGTAGGCGCCGACGATGGCGCCGACCAGGCGATGGCGGACCACGTCGGTGGCGTCGAGCTCGCAGAAGGCGATGTCGTCCACGCCCTCGAGGATCTCGGTGACCACGCGCAGCCCGGACTTGGTGCCGCCGGGCAAATCGACCTGGGTGATATCGCCGGTGATCACGATCTTGGAGCCGAAGCCGAGTCGGGTGAGGAACATCTTCATCTGTTCGGGCGTGGTGTTCTGCGCCTCGTCCAGGATGATGAACGCGTCGTTGAGCGTGCGCCCGCGCATGTAGGCCAGCGGGGCGACCTCGATGGTGCCGGCGGCCAGCAGCCTGGGCATCGAGTCGGGTTCGATCATGTCGTGCAGCGCGTCGTAGAGCGGGCGCAGGTAGGGGTCGATCTTGTCGGTGAGGGTGCCGGGCAGGAAGCCCAGCTTCTCCCCCGCCTCCACGGCCGGGCGGGTCAGGATGATGCGGCTGACCTCCTTGGCCTGCAGCGCGGCGACCGCCTTGGCCATGGCCAGGTAGGTCTTGCCGGTGCCGGCGGGGCCGATGCCGAAGATGACGGTGTTCTCGTCGATGGCGTCGACGTAGGACTTCTGGTTCACGGTCTTGGGGCGGATGGCCTTGCCGCGGCCCGAGAGGATCTTCAGGCCCAGCACCGATTGGGCGTCGTCGGCCCCGGAGTTTTCCAGCATGCGGATGAGTTGCTCGATGGTCTGGGCGGAGATGCGGGTGCCGTTGCCGGCCAGCGTGCGGGCCTCGGAAATCACGCGCAGGGCCCGATGGGCCTGGGCCGCATCGCCGGCGACCCGCAGCTCGTTGCCGCGGGCGTGCAATTCCACCTGCGGATAGGCTCCGGCAATGACGCGCAGCAATTCATCGTGTGCGCCGAGCGTGGCGACCATTTGGTCCGAACTGTCGAACTGGACCAGCGCATCGGTTCCCCGGGGTTGGCCCACTTGGCTCACTTGTTGGTCCATACGACTGTTGCAGCCTCCGCGTTCCGTGCCGGCGAATGGCGCCTGCGGTCTTTCCGCGGCCATGGTTCCCTGCACATTCCCAATCCTATCGTGGATGGCGGCGGCGGCACCGGGACACGGCGGCCGGGCACGGGTGCGGCACCGTTTGGGGCCGTGCGCCCGGCCAAAACCGCAGGGCGAAAGGTATGCGTAGCCGTTGTGCAACGATTCGGGCACAACTTCCATCGATACATATCAATCAGGCAACAGTCCACGCGAATCGCGGATTTCCCGCCCTACCGGTCGACAACCTATGCCAAGCTGGGGATTGACCGGCAGCGATCCCCCGCCAGCCCGTGTCCCGATTTGCCCCCGATTCTTGCAGAGAGCCCTTATATTCCGATGTTCCGTTCCAGTCGCTCCCCCCGTTCCCGCCTTGCGGTGCTGGGGCTCACAGTGGTCCTGGGCACCCTTGCCGCTTGCGGGCTGGGGGTGCCCGGCGAGCAGTATTCCATGCCGAAGGCGGCAACCAGCGTGCAGACGCCCGCGCCGCTGCCGAGCGTGGAGATGGAATCGCTGAGCACCAACGCGCACGTCCCGGTGTACTGGCTGGCGGAGAACGACGGGACAGTGTCCCTCTACCGGGAGTTTGTCCGCATCAGGGGCGCGGCGGACCCGATCGCCGATTCGGTGCGCTACATGCTCTCGCAAAAGCCCGCCGACCCCCGCTACTTCAGCGCCTGGCGCCCCAGTGCGGCGGTCGGGGCCTCGATCAGTCCCGACAACGTCATCACCGTCGACCTCTCAGCCAAGGCCTTCGGCTCGGACGTCGACCAGGGCCTGGCCGAACGGTCCATTGCCCAGCTGGTGTTCACCGCCACTGCCGCCGCGTCCAACGCCGGGATCCTCACCGAGGGGCTGGAGCCCAGCGTGCGCATCCTCGTCGACGGGGAGTCCGGGTTCCTGGCCTTCGACCAGATCGCCCTTGACCACAACTTCGTGCGCGATGCCGGGCTGGCCGCGCCCCTGTGGATCATCGACCCGCAGTTCGGCACCACGGAGAAGGCCGGCCAGGTCACCTTCCACGGCGTGAGCGCGATGTTCTCCGGCGGGGAGTTCTGGGAAATCACCCGCCGTGCCGAATCGGCCGGGCAGGGATCCACCGTGGCCTCCGGGTCACTGCACACCGGCGGGGATGCGCTGGGCCACAACGAATTTTCCTTCACCTACGTGCTGGCACCCGGGGACTACACGTTCTCCGCCTGGGGCGTCGATGCGCAGACCGGGGACCGCGTCGGCAGCGAATCCAAGGACTTCACCGTCAAGCAATAGTGTTGGCGCGCACTTTCAAGGATGCGCCAAAACGCCGGTCCCCCGGGGCCCTGCCGGTTTTCCGGCGGGGCCCCGGGGGACCTTTTTTGTTCCGTGTCTTCGTTCGGTGTCGCCGCAGGCGGCTACCGCGGGAGTGTTCCTAGAGCTGGCCCAGCAGGTGCCGGGTGAGCACCAGGGCCGCGGGGCCGGCGGTGGAGGCGCGCAGCACGTGGCTTCCCAGCAGCGCGACGTGGGCCCCGGCGGCCGTGAAATTCTCCAGCTCGGCATCCGAGATCCCGCCCTCGGGCCCCACCAGCAGCTGGATCTCCGCACGCACCCCGGGCCCGGCGGACGCCGGCACGGGGTTGGCCTCCGTCCATCGGGCCACGACCGCGGCGAGGGACTCGGTGCCGGCCTCGTGCAGCACCACGACAAGGACCGGGACGGGGCCGGCCACCCGCGCGGCGATGTCCCGGGCGAGGTCGGCGCTGGTGAGCATCGGGCGCACCTCGGGCAGGAAGGTGCGGCGGGACTGCTTGAGCGCGGCGAGCACCGTGCCCTCCCACTTGGCCAAGGCCTTGGCGGCCTTCGCGTCGTTCCAGCGCACGATGGCGCGGTCCGATTGCCAGGGCCGTACGGCGTCGATGCCCAACTCGACGGCCGATTCGACCGCCTGGAGGTCCCGGTCCCCCTTGGCCAGCGCCTGCACCAGGGTGATGGCCACCGGCGGCAGCGCCTCGGATTCCAGGGCGCGCACGGTAGCGTCCAGCGCGGCCTTCTGCGTCGCGGTGACCTCGGCGGTCGCCCGCACCCCGGAACCGTCAACCAGGTCGATCGTTTCGCCGGCGCGCACCCGCTTGACCGTCACCGCATGGTGGCCCTCGGGGCCCTCCAGCCGCAATTCGGCGCCCACGTGCGCGTCGGCAAGCTCACCGGGAGCCAGGAAGAAGCACTGGTTGCTCATGCGCCCAGGTTGCCCAGCTTCCCGCGCAGCCGCGAGAACATGCCGCCGCTGTTTTCCATGCGTCCCTCGGCGAATTCCTCGCCGCGGAGCTTGGCCAGCTGCTCGAGCAGCTCGCGCTGCGCGGCATCGACCTTGGTCGGGGTCTCGACCTGCAGGTGCACGATGATGTCCCCGCGCTTGCCGCCGCGCAGGCGCGGGACGCCGAGGCCCGGAAGGCGGACGGTGTCGCCGGACTGGGCACCGGATTCGACCTCGATGACCTGGGCACCGTCGAAGGTCTCCAGGTCCAGGTCCGCGCCCAGGGCCGCGGCGGTCATCGGCACGTTCATGCGTGCATGCAGGTCCACGCCGTCACGTTCGAAGATCTTGTGCCGGCGGACCTCGATCTCGACGTAGAGGTCGCCGTTGGGTCCGCCGCCGGGACCGGCCTCGCCCTGGCTCGCCAGGTGGATGCGGGTGCCGCTGGCAACGCCCGCGGGAACCTTCAACTGCTTGGAGATGCGCTCGCGGATGCGGCCCTGGCCGTTGCAGTCGATGCAGGGGTCTTCGATGGTGGTGCCGAAGCCGCGGCAGGCGGCACAGGTCTCCACCGTCATCATCTGGCCCAGGAACGAGCGCACCGGGCGCTGGACCTGTCCGGCGCCGTGGCAGATGGTGCAGGTGACCGGGGAGGTGCCCGGACGGCAGCAGCTGCCCTCGCAGGTCTTGCAAGTGACTGCCGTTTCCATCTCCAGCGGGTAGACCGTCCCGGCCACCGCGTCGGCCAGGTCGATGGTGGCGGTGATCAAGGCGTCGCGGCCGCGCTGGGTGCGCGAGGCCGGGCCCTGGGCCCCGCCGCCGCCGAAGAACTGCTCGAAGATGTCGCCGAAGCCGCCGCCCCCGCCAAATCCGCCGCCTCCGCCGAAGCCGGTCTGCCCGGTGCCGTTCTCGTTGCCCGTGGCGTCGTAGTTGGCGCGCTTGTCGGCATCGGAGAGGACCTCGTAGGCGCGGGTGACCAGCTTGAACTTCTCACTGGCATCGTCCCCGGGGTTCACGTCCGGGTGCAGCTTGCGGGCCAGCTTGCGGTAGGCCTTCTTGATTTCCTCGCCGGTGGCGTCCTTGCTGACGCCCAGGACTTCGTAATGGGTGCTCACAGTGCTCGCTGTGTCCTTTCGTACTTCACAAAATGTGTTTCGACCCGCATTAGCCGGCCAGGATTCGGGAAAGATATCGGGCGACGGCGCGGACCGCGGCCATCGAGGTGGGGTAGTTCATCCGGGTCGGGCCCAGCACGCCGATCATGGCCTGCTCCCCTGGTCCGTATCCGGTGGCGACCACCGAGGCCTCGGTCAGCGCGCCGTACTGGTTTTCCGTGCCGATGCCCACGGCGATCCCGTGGGCGTCCTGCTCGAGTTCGGAGAAGAGGCGCAGGAGCACCACCTGTTCCTCGAGCGCCTCCAGCACCGGGGTGATGCTCAGCGGGAAGTCCCTGTTGGCGCGGGCCAGGTTCGCGGTGCCGGCGGTGAGGATCCTGTCCACCGAGCTGTTGCGTGCCAGGGCACCCAGGACCTCGCCCAGGGCACGGGCCGCCGGGGCCAGGCGCGGCTCAATCGTCTCCGGCACGCCGTGGGCGAGCCTGGCGACGTCGGAAATCGGCTTGGCGTCCAATGCCGCCAGCAGCACCGCGCGCAGCCGCTGCAGGTCCTCCTCCCCCACCGAGGGCGGGAGCAGGATCACGCGTTGTTCGACCTTGCCGCTGGAGGCGATGAGCACCACCAGCGTCTGCCCGGCGCCCAGGCCGACCAGCTCGATGTGGCGCACGGTGGCATTGGAATAGTGCGGGACCTGGATCAGCGCGACCTGGCGGGTGATGTTGGCCAGCAGCCGCACGGTGTTTTCCAGCACGTCGTTGACGTCGTGGGAGCCCTCGAGCAGCGCCGCGATGGCGCGCCGTTCGGCTCCCGAGAGCGGCTTGATGTCGCCGATCTGGTCGACGAAGTGCCGGTAGCCCTTTTCCGTGGGGATCCGCCCGGAAGAGGTGTGCGGGGCAACGATGAGCCCCTCTTCCTCCAGCGATGCCATGTCGTTGCGGATCGTCGCGGCGGACACGCCAAGGTCGTGGCGCTCGAGCAGCGCCCGCGAACCAACCGGCTCGCGGGACTGCACGTAGTCTTCAACGATGGCTCGAAGGACTTCGAGCCGACGCGGTTCGGTCATTCTCACCTCTCCCGACAAGCCGGATCACCATGGTCAAGGGGGCGCTGCCCACGCACCGGCCGGGCGCCGGGGCGTGTGAAGCGCGCATTGGCACTCGACACGTTCAACTGCTAAGTCTAATACGATTCGGATCGCTTGTTAGCATGGTTTGGTCCTTGGCCGCGATGCCGCGTTCGACACACCGGCCCCTCGCGGCACCACACGAGGCCCGCGCCTTGGCGCAGGGCGCCGCCGCGTGCATCGGCCCGGGACCTGTTGACCACTAGGCGAAAGTGACACAATGAGCAACCACGGCTGGGGCGCCCAGGACATCAGCGCCCCCAAGAAACGCGTTCTGCGCAAGGTCCCGCTGGCGCGCGGACTGGTGCTGGAGGACGTGGAAAGCGGGTGGGTCGGCGAGGTGGTCCGGACCGAGAAGTCCGGCGGCATGCGCGTGATGGTCCTGGAGGACCGGCGCGGACGCACCAAGTCCTTCCGCGCCGGCTTCGGCTTCCTGCTCGAGGGCGAGCCGGTGGAAATCATCGAGCCCGCCGCCGCTCCCCCGGCTGCCCGGGGTACCGCCCGCAGCGCCTCGGGCTCGCGCATGGTCACCGAGCTGAAGGCACGCACCGCCCGCGCCAGCCGGATCTGGGTGGAGGGCAAGCACGATGCCCAGCTGGTGGAAAAGGTCTGGGGCCACGACCTGCGCGTGGAGGGCATCGTCGTCGAACCGCTGCACGGCGTCGACGACCTGGCCGGGGCCATCCGCGCCTTCGCCCCGTCCCCGCAGCGCAAGCTCGGCATCCTGGTAGACCACCTCGTGGCGGGGACCAAGGAAGCGAAGATCGCGGCCGAGGCGATGCGCGTGCCCGGCGCGGCCGGCAACGTGTTGATCGTCGGGCACCCCTATGTGGACGTGTGGCAGGCCATCCGGCCCTCCGTCCTGAAGATCAAGGCGTGGCCGGTGGTGCCGCGCGGCACCGACTGGAAGACCGGCATCCTGAAGGGACTGGGCTGGCCGCACGCCGAGCAGATCGACGTCGCCCAGGGCTGGGAGCGGATCCTGGGACAGGTGCGTTCCTACGCCGACCTGGAGCCCTCGCTGCTGGGCCGGGTCGAGGAGGTCATCGACTTCCTGACCGCCGAGGACCAATGAAAACAGCCCGGGCCGGGCGACGATGCGCGTGCGCGACGTGAGGTTCCTCACCGCGCCGACGCGAGCGGGTGCGCGGGGCACCGTGAAGGGTGCCGATTCCCGGCCAAAACAGCACGCCGGACCCAAATGCGCGCCGCACGGCATTTCGTGTTCACCCGCGGTGCCCGATTGAGGATAAACTGGCCAACGGTTCACCCAACCCAACGAACAGGACATCAGAAGTGGCAAACGAGGCACGAAATGCACCCGGCGGCGACAGCCAGTCGGATCGATTCGAAGGTTCCTCGGCCGCACCCCTGCCCCTGACTCCCTCCGAGGATCGCCAGTGGGCCATGATCGCCCACTTCGGCGCGATCCTGGGATGCGTCCCCGCGCTGGTCATCTACGCGGTGTTCCGCGCCCGCGGCCCGTTCACCGCCCAGGAGTCCAAGGAAGCGCTGAACTTCACCTTCCCGCTGACCGTCCTGGCCATCGTGCTGCACCTGTTTTCGCTGATCCCCGCGATCGGCTGGTTCTTCGCCATCTTGGTGGTGGCCATCTGGCTTTTCCTGACCATCAGCGGAGTGCGGGCCGGGATCAATGCGAACAAGTCGCGCCCCTACCGCTACGGGCTGAACCTGCGCCTCTTCAAGTAAGCAGCCGCTACTCCCCAAAAAAATGAAGGTGTGGCCGGCAAGCCCCGAGGGGTTGCCGGCCACACCTTCATTTTTGTCCCCGTACGGGGACCCTCTTGGCTAGAAATCCAGCAGGCGCCGCAGCACGGCATCGGCCAACAGCCTGCCCTGCAGGGTGAGCACGACCTTCTTGGCAAACGCCGCCTCGGGCACCACCAGCCCGTCGGCAATGAGGCCGGCAATCGCCTTGCGGCCCGCGGGCTCCAGGGAGGCGGTGTCCATCCCGTCGACGATGCGCGTCAAGAGCATGGCGCGCTCCAGGTAGCGGGCGTCCGCGTCGGGGGTCTCCCGGCCGGCCGCGGGCGAGGTTCCCGCGTCGATGCGCTGCTGGTAGGCGGCGGGGTGCTTGACGTTCCACCAGCGCAGCCCGCCCACGTGCGAGTGCGCGCCGGGGCCAGCGCCCCACCAGTCCCCGCCCTGCCAGTAGGCAAGGTTGTGGCGGCAGCGGGTGGACTCGTCCTTGGACCAGTTGCTGACCTCGTACCAGTCGTACCCGGCGGCCGCGAAGAGTTCGTCGGCGATCAAGTACTTGTCGGCGTGGTCGTCGTCGTCGATGTTGGCGACTTCGCCGCGGCGGATCTGCCCGGCAAGCCGGGTGCCCTCCTCGATGATCAGCGCGTAGGCCGAAATGTGGTCCGGGTCGTAGGACAGCGCCCTCTGCACGCTGGTGCGCCAGTCCTCGACGGACTCGCCCGGGGTCCCGTAGATCAGATCCACGCTGACCTGCAGGCCGGCCTCCTTGGCCCAAGCGACGGCCATGCCGACCCGCTCGGGGTTGTGCGTGCGGTCGAGGGTCTTGAGCACATGCGGGACCGCCGACTGCATGCCGATGGACACCCGGGTGAAGCCGCCGTCCGCCAGCACCTGCAGGGACTCGCGGGTCACCGAGTCGGGGTTGGCCTCGGTGGTGATCTCCGCGTCGGGGGCCAGGTCCCATTGGGTGCGGATCTCGGCCAGCACGCGGACCAGGTCCGCGGCGGGCAGCAACGTGGGGGTTCCGCCGCCGAAGAAGACGGTGGAGACCTCGCGCCGGGCCACGCCGGATTCCCCCAGGACCTTCGCGCCGAAGGCGATCTCCGAGGAGACCGCCTCGGCGTAGGTGTCCTGGCTGGAGCCGGATCCCAGCTCGTGGGCCGTGTAGGTGTTGAAGTCGCAGTAGCCGCAGCGCACGGCACAGAACGGGATGTGGACGTAGACCGAGAAGGTTCGGTCCGCGGCCCCATCGGCGCAGGTTGCCGGAAGCAACCCGTCCGATGGTGCCGGATCCCCGAGGGGCAACGCAGAGGGCATTGCTACTTCTTCTTGGGCTCGTCGGAGGACAGGGCGACGATGAAGGCTTCCTGGGGAACCTCCACGCGGCCGACCATCTTCATCCGCTTCTTGCCGGCCTTCTGCTTTTCCAGCAGCTTGCGCTTGCGGCTGATGTCGCCGCCGTAGCACTTGGCCAGCACGTCCTTGCGGATGGCGCGGATGGATTCGCGGGCGATGATGCGCGAACCGATGGCTGCCTGGATCGGCACCTCGAACTGCTGGCGCGGAATCAGTTCGCGCAGCTTCTGGGTCATCATCAGCCCGTAGGCGTACGCCTTGTCGCGGTGCGTGACGGCGCTGAACGCGTCGACCTGTTCGCCCTGGAGCAGGATGTCGACCTTGACCAGGTCGGAGACCTGTTCGCCGTCGGCCTTCCAGTCCAGCGAGGCGTAGCCGCGGGTCTTGGACTTCAGCACGTCGAAGAAGTCGAAGACGATTTCCGCCAGCGGAAGCCAGTAGCGGATCTCCACGCGTTCCTCGGAGAGGTAGTCCATGCCGCGCATGACGCCGCGGCGCGACTGGCACAGTTCCATGATGGCGCCGACGAATTCGTTGGGCGCCAGGATCGTGCCGGCCACCATCGGCTCGTGGACCTCGAGGATCTTCCCGTCGGGGAACTCGCTCGGGTTGGTCACGGTGCGCAGCTTCTTGTCATCGGTCATGACCTCGTACACCACGTTGGGTGCGGTGGAGATCAGGTCGAGGTTGAACTCGGCCTCGAGGCGCTCGCGGGTGATTTCCAGGTGCAACAGGCCCAGGAAGCCCACGCGGAAGCCGAAGCCCAGCGCCACGGAGGTTTCCGGGACGTAAGTCAGCGCGGCGTCGTTGAGCTGCAGCTTGTCCAGCGCATCGCGCAATGCCGGGTAGTCCGAGCCGTCGATCGGGTACAGCCCCGAGAAGACCATCGGCTTCGGGTCCTGGTAGCCGCCGAGCGACTTTTCGGCCGGCTTGGCGAAGTTGGTGACGGTGTCGCCGACCTTGGACTGGCGCACGTCCTTCACGCCGGTGATCAGGTAGCCCACCTCGCCGACGCCCAGGCCCTTGCTGGGCTTGGGCTCCGGGGAGGATACGCCGATTTCCAGCAGGTCGTAGACGGTGCCGGTGGACATCATCTGGACCTTCTCGCGCGGCGAGAGGTTGCCGTCAACGACCCGGACATAGGTCACCACGCCGCGGTAGGTGTCGTAGACGGAGTCGAAGATCATGGCGCGGGCGGGTGCGTTGGGGTCGCCGACCGGTGCCGGCAGGTCGCGGACGACCTTGTCCAGCAGCGCCTCGACGCCCATGCCGGTCTTGCCGGAAACCTGGAGGATGTCCTCGGGGTCGCAGCCGATGAGCTTGGAGATCTCGGCGGCGTACTTTTCCGGCTGCGCTGCCGGAAGGTCGATCTTGTTGAGCACGGGAATGATCGTCATGTCATTCTCCATCGCCAGGTAGAGGTTCGCCAGCGTCTGGGCCTCGATGCCCTGGGCGGCGTCCACCAGCAGGATTGCGCCCTCGCAGGCGGCCAGGGAGCGGGAAACCTCGTAGGTGAAGTCGACGTGCCCGGGGGTGTCGATCATGTTCAGTGCATAGGACTGGCCGTCGACCTCCCACGGCATGCGGACGGCCTGGGACTTGATGGTGATGCCGCGTTCGCGCTCGATGTCCATCCGGTCCAGGTACTGGGCCTTCATATCGCGCTGGGAGACGACTCCGGTGAGCTGCAACATCCGGTCGGCCAGGGTCGACTTGCCGTGGTCGATGTGGGCGATGATGCAGAAGTTTCTGATGATCGCCGGATCAGTCGCGGCAGGCACCGGTGCGGTGCGGGCCATGGGTGACACGTAAGGGACCTCGCTAATGGGGGACGAAAATGTTCGGGGGTGCGAAATTCTTCGCACAGGCCATTCTCCCATGATTGGGGCACGGTGTCGCATTGCGACTCAGCTGCCTGCCCAACTGGTAGTTTGACCACATGAAGTTCGATACAGCCTCTGTCCTCAGGTTCCTGGGCCGCGCCCTGTCCTCCGCGCTCCGCGGCGCGGCCCGGCAGCAGCGCGGCACCGCCCGCCCGGCTGGCCAGCGTCCCGCTTCCACCGCGACGCGGCGGCGGCCTTCGGCCCCGACACAGGCACCCGCACAGGCCGGCAGCTGGGAGTTCGGCGGCTATCCCGGGGACTTCCGGGGTGCCGTGAACGCCAGCTACTCGCCGCAGGCCGACGGGCAGCCCGATCCCGGGGAAATCGTCTGGGCGTGGGTGCCCTACGAAGAGGACCATTCCCAGGGCAAGGACCGGCCGGTGCTGCTGGTCGGGCGCGACGGGGATTACCTGCTCGCGCTGATGCTGACCTCCAAGGACCGCAACAACGAGCGCACACACGACCGGGACTACGTCGACATCGGCACCGGCGCCTGGGACCGGCAGGGCCGCCCCAGCGAGGTGAAGGTGGATCGGATCATTCGCCTGCACGAGGCCGGGATCCGGCGCGAGGGTGCAGTGCTGGGACAGCAGGCCTTTGCACGCGTCGCGGAACGGCTCTCCGCGGCCTGAACCTTCCCCGCCGCGGCACGTTCGGACAACCCCGCCGGCGCTACCGCGACGCGCCCGGGAGCGCTTCCCGGCGCAATGCCAGCGGCGTGATGCCGTACCGGGACTTGAAGGCGCGCGTGAAATAACTTTGCGACGCGAACCCGACCTGCAGGGCGACCGCCCCCACCGACGTCGCTTGCCTGCCCGGATCCGTGAGCAGCTCCCGGGCCAGCTCCAGGCGCCGCTCCCTGACGTAGGCACCGGGCGGTTCGCCCGCTTCGGCGAAAATCCGTGACAGGTGTCGCTCGCTGATGCCGATGGCGGCGGCAATCCGGGCCGTCCCGAGTTCCGGGTCGCGCAGATGGTCTTCGATGTGGCTATGCGCGGCGGCCAGGTACCCGGCACCGGACCCGCCGTCATTTCCGGAAACCAGCAGTGCGAGCAGGTCCCTGACCGAGCCCTCGGGGCAGGCCTTCTCCCCCGCCTGCCCGGAAAGCGTGTCGCTGACCAGTCCGGCCAGCGCCCGCATTTGTTGGTTTGACGCCGCCCCCTGGTTGAATTCAATGATCCGGGGCTTGAGCAGCGGCTCGCCCCCGGAGAGCTCCAGGTAGTCCTCGCGCGGGATGGTGAGGACCATTTCCTTCAAGCCCTTGCTGAATCCGCGCATGAACGGTCGGTCGGCGTCGCAGACGATGGCCTGGCCCGGCTTGATGACTTCGTGTCCGTCACGGTGGTAGAACAGCGCCTCCCCGCGCAGGGTGAAGAAGACGGCAATCGCATCCGTGGGATTCTGGCGGATAAAACGTTCGCTCCGCTCCACGACCTGGGCGCTTCCCGTGACGCCCCCAAACCTGAGCGACCCGTAGCCCAGGCTGATCTCCCTGGCCTCAAGCGGGGACTCATCCATGGTCCTGATGTCCAGGGGAATCAGTGCCTTGGCATTGTGGTTCTCCCACAACTCGAGCCGGTTCGTTGCCGGAATGCCATTGGTGCTGAACCGCAGTTGCCTGGCCTGCCTGGACACCGGCGGGGAGGGCGCAGCTTCGCCCTCTGTTCCGCGCCCGGCAACGGATGCCCGGCAGACATCATCTTGGTTCTCGCCCATGGACCCAAAATTGTATCCTCAATCACAGTCGGCCGATAGCCCTTCCAGCGAAGACCTCAGGCACCCTCTGGCTTTTTGCACTTGGCGGACATCTTTTGGAACTGGACGGCCATCGGAGCCAAACGCCACCCACGGCGCACTTGTGACCTGCAACACTCGTGGCATGCACCGCTCCACCCACCCCGGGCCGTGAGCACCAGCCCAAGCGAGAGAGGCACCCAATGCCTGTTTTCAATGATGGAATTTCCGATACCGCTACTCCGCAGACCGCGAACGTCGTCCAGACCGACGTCCTGATCGTGGGCTCCGGCCCGGCCGGCAGCTCGGCCGCCTTGTTCCTGTCCAACCAGGGCATCGAAAACATCATGATCACCAAGTACCGCTGGACCGCCAACACCCCGCGGGCACACATCACCAACCAGCGCACCATGGAGGTGCTGCGCGACGCCGGCATCGAGGACCAGGTCCTGGCCGAGGCGACGCCGCACGAACTGATGGGCGACACCGTGTACTGCGAGTCGATGGCGGGCGAGGAAATCGGGCGCCGCCCCACCTGGGGGCTCCGCCCGGACCGCCGGGCGGACTACGAGCTGGCCTCCCCCTCGATGCCCTGCGACATTCCGCAGACGCTGCTGGAACCGATCATGCTCAAGAACGCGACCATGCGCGGCACCCAGACGCAGTTCTCCACCGAGTACCTCTCCCACACCCAGGACGCCGACGGTGTGAGCGTACAGGTCTTGAACCGGCTCACCGGCCACGAGTACACGATCCGCGCCAAGTACCTCATCGGTGCCGACGGCGCCCGCTCGAAGGTCGCAGCGGACATCGACCTTCCCATGGAAGGCGCCATGGACATCGGCGGCTCCATGAACATCACCTTCAAGGCGGACCTCGCCCACCTGGCGGCGCACCGACCTTCCATCCTCTACTGGGTCTTCAATCCGGGCTCCAACATCGGCGGCCTGGGCGCCGGACTGATCCGCATGGTCCGCCCCTGGAACGAATGGCTGATCTGCTGGGGGTTCGACATCAACGGCGAACCTCCGGTGCTCGACAACGACGAGGCCATCCGGGTCATCCGCAACCTGGTGGGCATCGACGACCTTGAGGTCGAGATCCTGGGCTACTCGCTGTGGGGCAACAACGAGCAATACGCCACGCACCTGCAGAAGGGCCGCGTCTTCTGCGCGGGAGACGCCATCCACAAGCACCCGCCGAGCCACGGGCTGGGTTCCAACACCTCCATCCAGGACGCCTACAACCTGGCCTGGAAGCTGGCGGCCGTCATCAAGGGCCAAGCCGGCGAGGAGCTGCTGGAGACCTACTCGGTCGAACGGGCACCCGTGGCCAAGCAGATCGTCACCCGCGCCAACGACTCCGGACGCGAGTACAAGCCGATCTTCGATGCCCTGGGTGTCACCGACGCAGCCACCGACGAGGAATTCGTCGAGAAGCTCAAGCTGCGCAAGGAGAACTCCCCCGAGGGCGCGGCACGCCGCAAGGCGCTGCGGGCCGCCCTGGACAACAAGGACTACGAGTTCAACGCCCAAGGCACGGAGATCGGCCAGTTCTACGAGTCGAGCGCCGTGGTGTCCGACGGCGGAGAACGCCCCGTCCAAATGGACGACCCGATGCTCCACCACCAGAAGTCGACCTACCCGGGCCTGCGCCTGCCGCACGCCTGGATCGGCGACAGGGACCGGAAATTCTCCACCCATGACATTGCCAAGGGAACCCAGTTCACGATCTTCACCGGCATCACCGGCCGGGCGTGGGCAGATGCGGCGGCGGAAGTTGGCGCCCGACTGGGCATCGAACTGGCCGCGGTAGTCATCGGCGAAGGGCTGGAGGTGCAGGATCTCTACGGCGATTGGTTGCGCCAGCGCGAGGTCGAGGAAGACGGCGTCATCCTGGTCCGCCCCGACAAACACATCGGATGGCGATCGCATCGCATGGCCGAGGACCCCCAGACCGCGCTCTTGGACGTGCTGTCATCGATCCTGGGTCTCCAAACCCCCGGACCCAATCTTTCGATCGACGAGCTGATGGAGCCCGCGCACTAATCTTGCCGGGAGCAACTTGCGTGCGGCCGGCCCCATGCCCTCAGGGCTGGGGCCGGCCGTTTCCGTTTCCGTTTCCGTTTCGGCACGATCCCATGCATGGGTAGACCCGTGAGCCCCGCTTCGCCACGGCAGGCGTAGCTCACAGTCCCGGCGGGGGGTATCGACTCGTGATGGCCATCCGAACCTGCTAGTATTATTTCTTGTGTGTCCGCGCAGGTCGACGGGCACTTCTCCCGGGTCGCCATAGGTATCCCCACGCCGCTCAGTCAATGGCCCGGAAGATATCCCTCACCGACCATACAAGCGATGAGCAAGAGAGTTTAATACAGTGGCTAATATCAAGTCCCAGAAGAAGCGCATTCTCACCAACGAGAAGTCGCGCCAGCGCAATGCTGCCGTCAAGTCCGAGCTTCGCACCGCAATCCGCGCAGTGAACACTGCCGTTGCAGCCGAAGACAAGGATGCAGCAGCAGCTGCCCTGGTTGCAGCAGGTCGCAAGATCGACAAGGCCGCCACGAAGGGTGTGCTGCACAAGAACAACGCAGCAAACCACAAGTCGGCCATCTCCAAGAAGGTTAACGCCCTCTAAGGATTGCTTCACTGAAGCGTCAGGCTCCTTTTCCTCCATATCTAGGGGAAAGGGAGCCTTTCGTGTTTAACAAATCAGGGCAGCTCTTCCCAGTTGTCCGTTCGTCGTGCCCTTCTAGGCGTACCCGCCCAGATCAGTCAGCGGCGCACCCGATAGCGCAGGTGAAGCACCCGGCTGCCCTGCAGTACCGTGTCGGGATCCTCCAACAGGTGCTGTCCGTGGACCGACCCGAAGTAGCGCTTGCCTGACCCGAACACTACGGGTGCGACGTCCATACGCACCTCGTCGACCAGGCCAGCGGCCAGCACCTGGCCACCGACGTCACCGGCGGCGACCTCAACGATGCGGTCACCAGCAAGCTCCTGCGCCTTGGCCACGGCCACCTCGACGCCGTCGACGAAGTGAAACGGTGCCTCGGAGTCCCAGCCCTCGGGCTTCGGCCGGTGCGTCACGACGACCACGTGGTCGACCCCGGCTGGGGGCTTCCCGTCCCAGCCTCCGGTCAGGTCGAATACGTGACGGCCGACGATTGTCGCCCCGATCTGGTCCCAGTACTGCCGCGTGTAGTCATAGGAAGCCTGCGACACCTTTAAGACGCCGCTCTCGTCCAAGGGGACATCACCTCCGGTCAACCAGTCGAACAAGTCTCCGGGCTGGTCGTTCTTATCCGCGATGAAGCCATCCACCGACACCGAGCCGTACATGACCACCTTGCCCACGGGACACTCCTCTGCTTTGGGGTTCCCCATGTTAGCAGCGGTTCTTCGAAGCAGCGGTTCACGGCACCGGGAGAAATGTCCGCAACGTCCGCCCGCAAGGCTTCGTTGAGCCAGGATTCGGGCATCACCGGGTTGCCGGTGCCAGACGGTTCTGCGGAGTCGACGCGCCAGCCGCCAGCCACGTACCTCTGGGCAGTGGCATGGGGCCGGCCATCGGTTTACCGGCACTCGTCAACCGTCCGTAGTGGCCATTCATGGTTTTCGGCAGGCACCGCGTCATGCTCTTTGCCGGACATGGAACGTGCCGAGGATTGCCCGTGGCAGCCACGGACCACCACGCAGACTCGGTCCTAGCGTCGTGCGGCCAGCGAAATCTGGGTCACTGCCCGTTCCACGGCGTACTCCGGATCGCGCGAGGCACCCTTGACCTGCGCGTCCGCCTCGGCCACCAACCGGATGCAGCGCGCCAGGTCATCCACGTTCCAATGCCGTGCCTGTTCCTGCGCCTGCTGGACCTGCCACGGCGGCATGCCCAGTTCACTGGCAAGCTGCCCGGACGACTTGCGCGCCCCCGCGACCTTGGCGACCTGACGCAACTTCATGGCCAGTGTGGCAACGATGGGCACCGGGTCGGTACCCGTGGCAAGCGCGTGGCGCAGGGTGCTCAGCGCGATGTCGGCGCGGCCGGCCAACGCGGCATCGGCCACCTTGAATCCGGTGGCCTCCACGCGGCCGCCATAGTACTTGTCCACCATGTCCTGGTCGATGGCGCCGGTGGTGTCCTGCAACAACTGCGAGCAGGCGGCGGCCAACTCTGACAGGTCACTGCCCAGGGCGGCAACCAGGGCGCGGGCGCCCTCCGCGGTGAGCTTGCGCTTGGCGGCGCGGAATTCCTGGGCCACGAAATCGATCTTTTCCGCGTCCTTCTTCAGCGGCTGGCAGTCAACCACCACCGCTCCGGCGGACTTCAGCGCATCCAGCAGTTTCTTGCCGCGCACTCCCCCGCCGTGGTGCATGACCAAGGTGACCTCGGGTACCGGGGCTTTCGCGTAGGCAAGTGCGTCGTTGAGGAAATCCTCGTTCATGGTGGCCAGCCCACGGACCTCAATCAGTTTCGTTTCGCTGAAGAGCGACGGGCTGGAGGCCAGCAGCATTTCGCCGCGCTCGTAGCTGTTTGCCTCGAAGCGGGTCAGTTCGATCTCCGCCTCGGAGCGAAGGGTGCTGCGCACCGTCTCGAAGGCCCGCGTGGCGAGCATCTCCTCGGCACCCTGCAACAGGATCAACGGGGCGGGGGCCACTGACCGCCATGAAATGCCCGCGTTCTTGGATGTGCCTCGTGGCGCTGCCATGATCGACCTTTACCTAGTGCTTACGAACCCCATCGATCCTATCTCCATCGGGAAAAACCTCCATCACCCACCGCTCGTGGCCGGCGTTCGTGTCGGTGTCCGTCCCGGATCCGGGCCCAGCGAGGAGACCCGCAACATCTCCCCGTCCCAGCCAACAATGATGGTGCCGCGCAGGTCGGTGCGCAGGACGGCCACCTGGTTCTCCTCGAGTGCACGCAAGGCCTCGTCCGAGGGGTGGCCGTAGGTGTTCTCTGCACCCACGCTGATCAGTGCCACCGCCGGGCGTACAGTCGGTGCCGTGCGCACACCACCGTTTTCGGCGCCGTGGTGCGACACCTTCAGGATGTCGGCGTGCTCGATCAGCCCGTTGTCGATCAGCTGGTCCATGGCCTCATCCTCCATGTCCCCGGTCGCCAGGAGGGAAATCGGCCGCTGCAATCCGTCCACCTCGATCTCGAAGCGGACGACCAAGGAAGCGTCGTTTTCGCCGGTGAACACGCCGTCCGGGATCGGACCCAGGACCCGCCAGGCCACCGGCCCGGCGGTTCCTCTCGCCCCGGATCCGAGCTGGCTGGCCGTTATCCGAGTGCCCCGGGAATCGGTGAGCCGGGGAGGATCCGCGGGATCGTCCGCCGCCGAGTAGTAGAACCTGTCCACGGGCCGCCGGGCACCCACCCCGTCAATCCCGCCGTCGTGGTCCGCGTGGCGATGGGTGATGAAGAGGGCGGCTACCTTCTTGACTCGCATCCGTTTCAGGCAGGCAGCAATGTCCTCCGGGGTCTTCCCGGTATCCACCACCACCGCCCCGGAATCCCCGGCGTTGATCAACAAGCCGTCGCCCTGGCCGACGTCGCAGGCAACCACAAGCCAGTCGACGACAGGTGCCGGCACCAGCGCGGTGACCGGCAGCAGCAGGCCCAACAGCACCCCCGTCACCACGCCTTGCGCGGCAAGCACACTGCGCGATCGCCAGGACCCCGCTGTCGGATTCACATGGCCCTGTCCGATCAGGGTCCCCAGGACGATTCCCCAGGCCAGCAGGACGCCCGCCACCCCGACCGGCCACGGACGCAGAGCACCGGGCAGCGACGCGATCCAGGTTCCCACGAGGCCCACCACCATGGTCGGCACGCCGGCAATCCACACCAACGCCATGCCCGCCGGCGGGAACAACGAGAGGACCACCACGGCGAGCGTCCCCGCCACGGTGATGAGGGAAATAAAGGGGGCGACCAGGAGATTCGCCGGCACCGAGTACAGCGAGAAGGCCGGGTTCAGCGCCACCAGAACCGGCAGGCAGGCGATCTGCGAGGCCAGGGCAATCGCCGTCCCCTCGGCCAGGATGGCCGGCATCCACCGGTTGAACCGTGCCGCCATTGGTCGGCCGATGACCACGATGCCCGCGGTGGCCAGGACGGAAAGCTGGAAAGCCGGTTCGCCGGCCAGCCACGGGTCGACGGCCAGCAGGAACACCACGGCCAGGGTCAGGGCTGCCAGCGCATTCCTGCCGCGGGAAGCATGCAAGCCCACGGCCGCGATGGTGCCCATCACCGCCGCGCGCAGCACGCTGGGTTCGTAGCCCACCAGGAACACAAAACCGAGCAACGCAGCCAGGCCCAGCACCAAGGTGGGAGCCCTGCCAAGGCCCACCAAGCGGCATAGGGAGAAAACGAACCCGAGCACCATGGCACAATTTGCCCCGCTGACAGCACTCAAATGTGAAAGTCCGGCCACCTTCATGGCCTCATTCAGGGCCTCGTCCGCCCCGCTGCGGTCCCCGAACACCATGCCCGGAAGCAGCGCCCGGGCAGGCTGCGGCAGTGCCGCGCTGGCGCCGATGAAGCGTCCGCGCAATTCCTCGAACACCCCCGGCGCCGGAAGTCTTCCCAGCGGCAGAAGGTCGGCGGAGGCGTTGAGCCAGAAGCTCTGACGGTCCCCCGGCTCGCTGGCAGCGACCGTGGCGATCACCTCCACAGCACTGCCGCCTGTCAACGGGACGTGCGGGGCCCTCGGTTCGGGATAGCTCAGCCGCACCGGCACCCCGGAACCCCGCCAGCTGCCGTTTCCGGCGACGGCTACGGCTCGTGCCTCGACGGTAAACTGCTGGTGCGGCCGGGCGTCTTCGGAGAATTTGTCCGTTTGCATCGAAGCCCGCGGGGCCGCGGTCAACTCCAGCTGGATGCGCACCGGATTCCCGTCCCGGGCCGCCTGGTCAAGCGCGACAGGGTTGGCGCCGGCACCGGTCAAAACCAGCTGCGTGAACACCAAGGCCGCCGCGGCACAGCAAAGGGCTGGTGCGGCGAAACTGGGTGTCGCGGACGGTCCCAGGCGCCCGTGCCGAGGACGGAGCAACGCCAAGACCCCGGCTCCGGCCAGCAGCCACAAGCCCACGGCCCAAAACGCCTGGTGCATCTGCCCCAGATGCACCCCGCCCAGCGCTGCAGCCCAGGATCCGGCCAGCGCCCAGCACCCGCGCAGGTCAACACGCCCGGGTTCCGGATCGGACTCGCCTTTCGGCCGCCGGGCCAGTGCAGCGCGCAGGGATTCTGCAAGCCGGCCCAGGACCGGAACCTGGTTCCGCTTGATTCTCGCGGCACGATCGCCCCACTGCTGAGAGCCCATGCCACTAATTCCACACGCCCACCGTTGCCATGGGGTTCGGGCGGCGCCCGGCTGTGGAGAACAACGGTGCCTTTCGGGAATCGGCAGCAGGAAGGAGCACGGTATCGGCACTGCTGCCAAGGCGCACCGTGGGCCCGGTCTGGCCGATTCAACCGGCTTCATGGGTGGTTTCGGACAGGCGGTCGCACATAAAGGAGGCTGGCGGCAACGACGCCGGTCGGCAACCCCATCGAATACTGCATCGAACCCAAGCGCCACGAATGGTCCCGGGCAGCCAACGCCCAGGAGTAATCAGCGAGCATCCAGCGTTGCCCGCAATACCTGGTGGTCATAATCCAAATTCGTCGGTGGTCCAGATCCAGGCGGTCGGGTCATTGAAGCAGGGGCCGCAGTCGGTCTCCAGGGCATCTTCGGCGCTGCCCACGGGGCATCCGCTTCGGGACACTGCTTTGGCCGCAGGCCATGGTTGGGCCCGAAGTACGGTAGATCCGCCTCGGCTCGGCCCACGTTTCGGTTCCCATGCTCCAGGACTTAATGTGCTCCCCGAGATAACTGGCGGATATGGGCATGCGCAGATCTTTCTGCGAGTGTCGAACATTGGGCTTTGCGGCTCTCAGCCGCGGCGGCGCCTGGCCCGTGCACCGAACGCATCGAGTGCGGCAAGAATCTCCGGCGCCTGCCAGATGCGGTTCCTGCGGCCGGTGTTGGTCTGGGTAAGCACCCCGGCGTCGACCAGCTTGTCGATGGAGTTCTGTGCGGCGACTTCGCTGATCTGCAACTCACTGGCCAGGGTCTTTGCGTTCACCACGGGCTGGCGGAGCAGGAAGCCCTTCACCTGGTGTACGGATGAGTCGCTTCGGGCCACGACCAGGTCATCCCAGCGCGCAGCGGCGGTCTGGATGTCGTCGACGAGTTTGCGGCCGTTCCGGATCGCAGCAAAGGATGCTTCTGCAATGGCCGCAACAATGGCGCCTGGGTTCCCGGCCCGGTACTCGGTCAGCGCGCGGAAATAAGCATCGGTGTCGTGCAGGAGCCCCGCCGAGACGGGCACGGTGACATTGCGGGTCAAGCCGCCGTGTCGGAGCATGCCCTGAAGCAGGGCCCGTCCGGTCCTGCCGTTGCCGTCAGGGAAAGGGTGAATGGTCTCGAACTGCGCGTGTGCGATCGCCGCCTGGATAAGCACCGGCACGTCAGTACGCTCGGCGAATGCGACCACGTCGGCCATCAGGCTTGGAACCCGCGTGTGGTGGGGCGGCACAAACGCTGCAGCGTGCGGCGAGATGCTGCCGCCGCCGATCCATACTTGCTCGCCGCGCCAATGGCCGACATACTCGGGTGCGGTGGCCCGCAGCAGGGCATCGTGCATGGCGATGATCGAGTTCTCATCTAACTGATCCGAGAGCGCGATGGCCGCGGTCATGGCGCGAACGTTCGCGACCACCAGGCGCGCGTTCCCAGACTTCGACTCGCCAATCTCGGCGAGGGCCACCTGTTTGGCGCTGGAGGTGAGGTTCTCCACCTCCGAGCTGGAGGCGGACTCACTGCGTAGCAGGATCGACGCGAAGGGAGCCGCGATCATTCCGGCCTCGGCGTCGAACCGGGCGAGCTCCTGGCTCGCATCATCGGCCAAGGCTATCGCCTCGGCGGGCAATGCAACCAAGGTTGCAGCGATGAACGGCGGGACGGCGGCCTGGTAGTCGCCGCGGGCCTGGAGCCTGGCCCGACGGGAGGCTATGTCGGTGTCGGCGCGCACCCACGGATGTGCTTCGTAAGTCGTTGCCGGCCAGGTGTCGCGGGGCTGCTTATCTGTGGTCACCGCTCGATCATACCAAAGTATACTCACTTATCCTTTGGTATGCGTCGTGCTTGATAACTTTAACTAGGCTGATGAGGAAGGTGGTCGGACGTCTTTGGCCGTAGCTGGACGTTCCGGTTCCGTTGGGACCTGCAAGAAGTTGCGGCAGGGGCATCAGCCACGGGTCTAGCACACGACGACGTTGCCGTTCTCGTCGATATCCGAGTAGGACAATTTACATTGCCGAAATGGCGCGAGGCGACCATCGTGCCGACGTTGCTGCCACTCTTAACCCGGTCGATGTCGACCCGCGCGCCGCAGTAGGCGAACTGCTCGACTGCATAACTGCAACAGAACACTTACCGTCGTCATCGCGGCCCAGAAAGGACGCATACTGGACCTTGAAGGGCAGCTAACAAGCCGCCTCCAAGTCACTCCACGGTCAACGCACATCGGCAGCTCGGAAACCTAGAAGTCACTCCACGGATAGACACCCTCGGGCAACGTGAAGCAGGGAGATCCTGAAGCAATGCGAATTGTGTCAGGATCCCATCCCGCGCTGATGATGTAATTCTCAGCCGTACCGGGTGACCCCAACTGCACCCGGTAGTCTCCAGCACTATCGATATCGGCTTCAATATCGAAACCGCTCCCCTGGTAGTGCGCTTCAATATCCTTCACCAATGGCTCCGGTTCAGTACCCTCAATCAACGTAACTGTGGCTGATCCGAGCCAGTTATGTTGTGTTTCACCGCAGCCGAACACGGTACCGGTTTTCTTGTTATGGATCTTGACGACCTTGGCTTCAGGAATCAACTCCGCGATTTCCAGTTGCATGGCCAACGTCCGGGCCTTGGCTTCCTGCCATGTCAATTCGCTCTCCACAGCGCCTCCATCGTCAACTGTCGTCACGCTGGTCGGGTCCCCAGAATGATTATTTGGCATGCATCCGCTGAGACTTGCCATCAGCACCACCGCGGCGATGGCGGTCAATCGGGTCCGGATCATTTCATTACCTCGTTGAGCACGTGTGTCAGCACCATCCGATTTCCGTTGCTGTTGGTCGCGATGCGACTGTGATTGTTCATCGGACAGCCAATGCGAGCCGTATTTGACAGTGCCGAAGTAGCGCTGGATGACCATCCTGTCGCAATCGCCTGCTGTTGCTGGATTGACTCCTTCGATTGCTCGGTCGACATCAGCCGCAAAATGCAAATCTCCTTCAAAAATCCAGCAACCCTTAACGCCATCGTATCTACATAAGAGCGATGGGCAAAATGATTTACAAACATGAGCTCGTCATAGATCAACAACAGCGTAAGACCTCGCTCGTCTCGACCCCGGAGAAATGCCCGTCATAACGCGTGGCTGGACGGTATCGGTGCAATTCCTACAGAGGAAGTATGTGACGAGCGCAGGTTGGAGAAGAAGAAGTTCATCGGTTGTGCCCAAAGAGCCCGCAGGGAGCGACCCATGGGCAAGGCGAAGATGACGCTGAACACCACGATCAGGAGCTCGCTGTGCTCGCAGGTCGCCATGGCCGTGCTGGCGATGGCAAGCTGCAGCACGGCCGCGTGGCGGGCCGGGGCCCCGCATCCGACTCGCCTTTCGGACGCCGGGCCGGTGAATCATGCAGGAGTCTTGCCACCTTGCAGCTGCACCGGCCACTGCCCTCCTGCACTCATTCAAAGACCACGCGTTCGCGCAGGTTGCCCAGCAGCGCCGGGCCAATGCCGCTCACCGCGTCAAGTTCGCTGAGGTTCTTGAACGGGCCGTTGGCCTGCCGGAATTCCAGGATCCTGCCCGCCAGGGAGGGCCCGATGCCCGGGAGCTCCTCTAGCTGGCCCTGGTCGGCGGTGTTCACGTTGGTTTTTCCCGCTTCTGCCCCGGGACCGCTGGTGCCGTCCGACGTGCCTGGCGCCGGGGCCGCGGGCGTTTCGCCACGGCGCGGGATGCGGATTTGTTCGCCATCACGGATCTGTGCCGCCAGGTTGATGGCCTCGGGGGCGGCATCCTCCGCCAGCCCGCCAGCCAGTTCCACCGCGTCAAGCACCCTGGATCCCAGGGGCAGGGAATACACCCCGGGCTTCTTTACGGCTCCAACCAAGTGGACCACGGCACTGGCACCGTTCCCCGGCGGGCCGGTGGCTCCCGTTTCCGGCGGGTTTTCCTCCGTCTCCGGGCTCCCCCGCGTTTCCGGCGGGACGCCGTCGGCGCCCTGATCCACAGCGGCACCCGCTTGGGCGGTCTCCGCCACTTCCAAGGGGATGGACTCCGCGGCGCTGGGTGCTCGCGGGGGCGGGTTGAACAGCAACGACACCGAGATCCATGTCAGGGCACCGAGAATCAGGACGATCGCAGCCGACCTGCCGATGAGCACGCGCAGGCGCCCCGGGACCGGACCCAGGTTGCTCGCTGCCGCATGATCCACCCACTCGTGAGAGCCCATGCACTCCAGTCCACACGATCCTGCGGTCCCCTCGGGCCTGCCAGTGCCACGCTGTGGAGAACCACGAAGCGGCGCCCCCTCACGACGGGCGCCACCGGGGTTGCTAGTTCGTCCCGGGGACCTCGGGGTTGGCCGGTTCAACCGGTTTCGCAGACCCCTTGGAACCCTGCGACGTAGATGCGGCCGCGCGGCGGCCCTTTGGCTCGGGCTTCACTTTTGGTTCGGGCCTGGCCTTGGGCTCCGGCCGTGGCTTTGGCTCGTGCCGCGCCGGTCCGGGTGGCGGGGGCGCGATGCCGCCGGAAATGGCCACGGCCATCACTCCCGCCCCGGTGTGGGCACCGAGCACGGCCGGGACCGGGACGGCCAGGACCTCGAACCGGGAGGCCCCGGCCAGTTCCTGGACGATTTCCTCGGCGGCGTCCTGGTTTCCGAAATAGTGGACCGCCAGACGCGCCTCCGGCCCGCGCGCCGCGGCCTCGTCGCGGGCGATGGCCACCAGGCGGGCCAACGTGCGCGAATGGGTGCGAACCTTTTCGTGGGCAACGATCTGCCCGTCGCGCACCGAAAGAATCGGCTTGACGTTCAACAGCGTGCCCAGCACCGAGGCCAGGGCCCCGATGCGACCGCCGCGGCGCAACTGCTCGAGCGAGGGCACCGCGAAGTACACGTGGTTTTCGGCCGCGCGGTTGGCCATCGCCTCCAACTCGGCCAACGGAGCGCCGGCAGCGGCCAGCTCCGCGACGTCCATCACCGCGAATCCCTGGGCCAGGGCCACGGTGAGCGAATCGACGACGGTGACCGGCACGGGCGAGGATGCGGCGGCCAGGCGTGCCGCATCCACCGTCCCGGAGAGCACCGAGGAGAGGTGGATGGAAATGATTTCCTTCACCCCCGCGTCGGCGAGCTCCTGGTAGGCGCGCAGCAACTGGCCTGGGGCGGGTCGCGAGGTGCGCACCGCCTTGCCCATGGCCAGGCCCAGGGCCAGCTCGGTGGGCACGTCGTCGGTGCCCTCGGAGAAGATCTGGTCATCGACCATCACCGGCATGGGCACCACGCGCAGGAACCGCGCGTTTTCCCGCGCCCAGGCCTCGGGCAGCGCCGCGGCCGAATCGGTGACCACGCCCACGGGCACGAATCCCCGGGGCGGGGAGGGACGGCGGGCCGGTTCGGCGCCGCGCTTGCCCCACAGCCGGCCCACCCAACCGCCGGTGCGGGTGGGCCGCGGCGGGGTGGGCGGTGGCTGGTGGGCGTCCATGTCTGTAGGCTACCTGCCGCCGCTAGGAGGCGGGAACCACGTTGACCAGTTTCGGTGCACGCACGATGACCTTGTTGATCGCCGCGCCATCGAGGTAGCGCACGACCGACTCGTCGGCCAGGGCCAGGGCCTCGAGCTCCTCGGCGGTGATGTCCACCGAGACCTCCAGGCGCGCTCGGACCTTGCCGCGGATCTGCACGACCGCGGTGACGGTGTCCTGCACCAGCAGGGACTCGTCGACCGCGGGCCAGCCCGCGTTGGCGACCGAGGGCTCGTTGCCCAGCGCCGCCCACATGTCCTCGGCCGTGTACGGGGCGAAGAGCGAGAGGATGACCGCGACGGCCTCGGCGGCCTCGCGGACCGCCGGGTCGGACGCGCCGGCACCGGAGTCGATGGTCTTGCGGGTCGCGTTGACCAGCTCCATCAGCTTGGCGACGACGACGTTGAACTTGCCGCCCTCGAGCATGCCGGCGGCCTCGTGCACGGCCTTGTGGGTGACCTGGCGCAGCGCCTTGTCACCGGTGGCCGGGTCCGTGCCCGGGGCGCTGGCGACGTCCTGCGCCACGCGCCAGGCGCGGGCCAGGAACTTCTGCGAGCCGCCCGGGGACACATCGGCCCAGTCCACGTCGTCTTCCGGCGGGGAGGCGAAGATCATGGTCAGGCGCACGGCGTCGACGCCGAACTTATCCAGCTGCTCGCCCAGGTCCACGCCGTTGCCCAGCGACTTGCTCATGGCCTTGCCGCCGTTGAGCACCTGCCCCTGGTTCAGCAGCGCGCTGAAGGGTTCCTTCACGTCGATCAGGCCCAGGTCGAAGATGACCTTGGTGAAGAAGCGCGAGTAGAGCAGGTGCAGGATGGCGTGCTCGACGCCGCCCACGTACTGTCCCACCGGCATCCAGTCGCGCACCGCCTGCGGGTCGAACGGTCCCTCGGTGTAATCCGGGGAGACGAAGCGCAGGAAGTACCAGGAGGAGTCCACGAAGGTGTCCATGGTGTCGGTGTCGCGCTTGGCGGCGCCGCCGCACGTCGGGCAGGGCACGTTGACCCATTCCTCGGCCGCGGCCAGCGGGCTGGTGCCCTTGGGCGCGAGCTGTTCGCCGCGCAGGTCATCGGGCAGGCGCACCGGCAGCTGGTCGTCGGGGACCGGGACCTCGCCGCACTCGGCGCAGTGGATGATCGGGATCGGGGTGCCCCAGAAGCGCTGGCGGGAAAGCAGCCAGTCCCGCAGCCGGAAGTTCACGAACTTCTCGCCGGTTCCGGCCGCCTCGACGATCTCGATGGCACGGGCGATGCCCTCGGCCTTGGGCAGGCCGTCCAGCTCGCCGGAGTTCACCAGCGTGCCCTCCCCGGCGGTGGCGACGCCGGACACCGCAGGGTCTTCCTCGCCGGTGTCCAGCACCACGCGCACCGGCAAATCGAAGGTGCGGGCGAAGTCCAGGTCGCGCTGGTCGTGCGCGGGCACGGCCATGATCGCGCCGGTGCCGTATTCGGCCAGCACGTAGTCCGCGGCCCAGACCGGCAGCTTCTCGCCGTTGAGCGGGTTGATCGCGTAGCGGCCGGTGAACACGCCGGTCTTCTCGCGCTCGGTGGCCTGGCGCTCGATTTCGGAAAGGCCCTTGACCTTCTCCTGGTAGGCCTCCAGGGCCTCGCGGTGTTCCTCAGTGACCAGTTCATTGGCCAGCTCGGCATCGGCGGCGACCACGAAGAACGTGGCGCCGTGCAGGGTGTCCGGGCGGGTGGTGAAGACCGTGGTCTTGTGGGCTTCCTTGGACTCGGTCGCCTCGATGGTGAAGTCGACGTGGGCGCCCTCGGAGCGGCCGATCCAGTTCTTCTGCATGGCCAGCACGCGCTCGGGCCAGTGGCCCTTGAGGTCCTCCATGTCATCGAGCAGGCGGTCGGCGTAGTCGGTGATCTTGAAGTACCACTGGTTCAGCGACTTCTTGGTCACCGGGGTGCCGCAGCGTTCGCAGGCGCCGTTGACGACCTGCTCGTTGGCCAGCACGGTCTGGTCGGTCGGGCACCAGTTCACCGGGTGGTTCTTGCGGTAGGCCAGGCCCTTTTCGTAGAAACGGGTGAACAGCCACTGGGTCCAGCGGTAGTACTCCGGGTCGGAGGTGTGGATGCGGCGCGACCAGTCGGCGGAGATCGCGTAGCGCTTGAAGCTGGCGGCCTGGGTGTCGATGTTCGCATACGTCCACTCCGAGGGGTGGGCGTTGCGCTTGATGGCGGCGTTCTCGGCCGGCAGCCCGAAGGAGTCCCAGCCGATCGGGTGCATCACGTCGAAGCCCTGCTGGCGCCAGTAGCGGGAGACGACGTCCCCCATGGCGAACGCCTCGGCGTGGCCCATGTGCAGGTCGCCGGAGGGGTAGGGGAACATGTCCAACACGTAGCGGCGTTCGGCGCTGCCGTCGTCCTTGGGCGTGAAGACGCCGAGTTTGTCCCACACCGGGGCCCACTTGGCTTCCATGTCCTGGAAGCTGTAGGCCGCTGCGGTGGACTCGTTGTCCGCGGTATCGGTGCCGGAGGGCTGGGTGCTCACTATCGTGTTTCGCCTTCTTTTGTTCATGCGCCTGTGGGTGGAACGTGGCCGGCTTGCTGGTCAACGGGGGTGCATCGGCGGCGAAGACCCCCTTGACACACAAAAGCCCCTTGGCAATCAAGGGGCGGCCGCATGGGTGTATCCCATGCGGCTAGGTTAGCAAGAGCACTGCGTTCATGCCCACATTCTACCCCACCGGGCAGGACCCCCGCGGGCGCTCCGGACGCGCACCGGCCCGCGGGCGGGTGCCCCTGTGGCCTAGCGCACGTCGTCGTCGACCCAGTCGAAGGTGCGGGTGACGGCCTTCTTCCACAGGCGCAGCTGCCGATCGCGTTCGCCCGCCTCCATCGCCGGCTCCCACCGCTTGTCCTCGGACCAGTTCGAGCCCAGCTCCCCCAGGTCCTTCCAGAACCCCACGGCAAGGCCCGCGGCATAGGCGGCGCCCAGCGCGGTGGTCTCGGTGACCTTCGGGCGGATCACCGGGACCCCCAGCACGTCGGCCTGGAACTGCATCAGCGCGTCGTTGGCCACCATGCCGCCATCGACGCGCAGCTCCTTCAGCGGCACCTTCGCATCGGCATTCACCGCGTCGAGCACCTCGCGGACCTGGAAGGCCGTGGCCTCCAGCGCCGCGCGGGCAATGTGCCGCTTGTCGGCAAAGCGGGTCAATCCGACGATCACCCCGCGCGCGTCGGCCCGCCAGTGCGGGGCGAACAGCCCGGAGAAGGCCGGGACGATGTACACCCCGCCGTTGTCCGGCACGCCGGCGGCCAGCTCCTCCACCTCGGCGGCGGTGGAGATCATGCCGAGGTTGTCGCGCAGCCACTGCACCAGCGAGCCGGCCACCGCGATGGAGCCCTCCAGCGCGTAGACCGGGGCCGCGTCGCCGAGCTTGTAGGCCACGGTGGTGATCAATCCGTTCTCCGACGCCACGATCCGCTCCCCGGTGTTGAAGACCAGGAAGCAGCCGGTGCCATAGGTGTTCTTCGCGCCGCCTTCGCCGAACGCGGCCTGCCCGAACGTGGCGGCCTGCTGGTCCCCCAGGATCCCGGCCACCGGCACCCCGCGCAAAAGCTGGGAGGAGTGGACCTGCCCGTACACCTCCGAGGAGGACCTGATCTGAGGCAGCATGGAACGCGGGATCCCGAAGTCCGCGAGGATTTCTTCGTCCCACCGGAGCGTGGCCAGGGCCATGAACAGGGTGCGCGAGGCGTTGGTGACGTCGGTGACGTGCACCCCGCCCTTCGTCCCGCCGGTCAGGTTCCAGGTGACCCAGGTGTCGGTGGTGCCGAAGAGCAGGTCCCCGGCCTCGGCGCGCTCCCGCACCCCCGGGACGTTTTCCAGGATCCACTTGAGCTTGGTGCCGGAGAAGTAGGGGGCCAGCGGCAGCCCCGTGCGTTCCTTGTAGCGGTCCGTCCCGCCGTCGGCGGCCAGCTCATCGACGATGTCCCGGGTGCGGGTGTCCTGCCAGACGATGGCGTTGGCCACCGGCTCCCCGGTGTGCCTGTCCCACACCACGGTGGTTTCGCGCTGGTTGGTGATGCCGACCGCGGCGATGTCGTGCCGGGTGAGGTTGCCGCCGGCCAGCGCGACCGCGATGACCTCGCGGACGTGGCGCCAGATCTCGCCCGCGTCGTGCTCCACCCACCCGGGGTGCTCGAAGATCTGTCGGTGTTCCAGCTGCCCGGAGGACACCGGGGTGCCGGCATGGTCGAAGACGATGGCCCGGGAACTGGTGGTGCCCTGGTCGATCGCGATGACGTACTTGTTCATGTCGGTGCCTTTCAACGGGGCCCTTCGGTCGGAGGTCAGCGGGGTGCGGGGGCGGCAGGCGCTAGGCGTTGCTCAGGGACAGCTTTGCCCCGTGCTCCTCGGCCAGCACGCGCCGGCACTCCTGGACCTGCGCCGCGGTGTGGGCTCCGTCCCAGCCGAGCACCGGCGCCAGCGCCTCGGCCACCTGGGCCAGCAGCGCCTCGGTGACCAGCCCGCGGAAGGCCAGGGAGGTGCGGCGGATGAACACGTCGGCCAGGGTGCCGACCTGCTCGTGCGCGCCAAGGTAGCGCACCTCGGCCGCGGAGAGTTCGGGGCAGCCCGGCAGCGTCGCATCATGCGGGCCGATGTACTCGAGCACCGCGTCGGCGCGGGTGCCGTAGCGCTGCAGCAGCACTTCGAGCCGGGCCCGCGGGGCCAGGTGCGCGCGCCGGGCGTACCAGGCCTCCAGCGCGGCCGGGGTCCCGGGGTAGTCCCGTCCCCCGCCGATGGGCTTCCGGGTGCCGGGGGCCGGGGAGAGGCCGAGCTCGGTGAGCACCTTGTTGCCCAGGGTCCGGCCCAGGGCGCGGAACGTCGTCCATTTCCCGCCCACCAGGGACAGCATCGGGGTGCCGCCGGGCAGCCGGGTGTGCTCGATGCGGTAGTCGCGCGAGACGAAGCCCGGGGCGGTGTCGTCGTGGCTCGGCAGCGGGCGGACCCCGGAGAACCGGTAGACGATGTGCTGCTCGCGAACCGGGATGGAGGGGAAGACGTGGCCGATGAGCTCGAAGAAGTACGCGACTTCCGCATCGGTGCAGCGGGCTGGTTCGTCCATGTCCGCGTCGATGTCGGTGGTGCCCACCAGCACCCGGTCCCCCAGCGGGTAGATCAGCACGATGCGCCCGTCGGAATGCTCGAAGAAGATCTCCCGCCCGTCGCAGGCGGCCAGCAGCTCGGGGTGCTCCAGCACGATGTGGCTGCCCTTGGTCCCGCCCATGAAGCGGCTGGGTGTGCCGATCGCCGCATTGGTTTGGTCCACCCAGGCGCCGGTCGCGTTGACGATGACCTGCGCGTCGAAGTCGAACTCCTCCCCGGTGAGCTCGTCGCGCAGCCGCGCCCCGCGCTCGCCGTGGCCCACGAGCGCCACGTAGTTGCTGGCCCGCGCGTTCGCGTTGGCCTCCAACCCGTCGCGCAGCACGTCCAGGGTGAGCCGTTCGGGGTTGTGCACCGAGGCGTCGAAGTAGGTGGCGGTGTACTTCACGTCCGCCCGCAGCTTCGGGAGCACCGCGAGGGAGGCCTTGGCCCCGCGGAAGCGGTGCCAAGGGGTGTTGCGGCCGATGGGCCCGGCGAACACGTCGTACATGACCAAGCCGATCTTGATCAGCACCGCCCCGCGCTCGGCCCGCAGGCCGGGCTTGTGGGTCACGAAGCGCAGGGGCGCGGCCAGCAGCCCGGAGAAGGTGGAGAAGATCGGGACGGTGGTGCGCAGCGGCTTGACGTAGTGCGGGGCGATGTCCAGCAACGCGTTGCGTTCCCGCACGGCCTCGTGGACCAGGCGGAACTCCCCGTTCTCCAGGTAGCGGATGCCGCCGTGGATCATGTGCGAGGATGCGCCCGAGGCACCTTGGCAGTAGTCGCCGCGTTCCACCAGCGCCACGTCGACGCCCTGCAGCGCCAGGTGGCGGAAGGTCGCCACCCCGTTGATTCCCCCGCCGACGATGAGCACCTTGGCGCCGGGCCGCTCGCGCAATGCGGCCAGTGCGGATCGGGGGGACGCTGCGGCTTCCACGGTGTGGCCATCCTTCGGTGGTGCGGGGGTAAAGCGTGCTTCACATGGTCTTACCGACAGTACCCGGGTGCCGGCGCCGCCGCCTAGAGGCTCAGGTGAAGCGTAGGCGAATCGTTGCCGAACCGGCGCCGCGGGATAGGCTGGAGGCATGCTCCCGACCCCGCCGCACGCCCAGCGCCGCGCCCTGAAAAGCATCCACCACGTCCACGGCGCGCGGGTGTCCACCTGGACCTACCCGGCCGTGGGCCCCTGCCGCGGCGTCATCCTGGCGGTGCACGGCTTCCGCGGCGACCACCACGGCCTGGCCCGCATCGTCGACCGGCTGCCGGGCTTCACGATCATCGTGCCGGACTTGCCCGGCTTCGGCGACTCGACGCCCTTCGCCGGTGAATCGATCCCGCCTTCCGGCGTGTCGGCACCCGGCGCGCCGGTGGCCGACACTGCCGCGGCCGCACCGCGCCACGACGTGGCAGGCTACGGCGAGGTCATCGGCGCGCTGCGTGGGCAGCTGTCCCTGGGACCCGACACCATCCTTTTGGGTCATTCCTTCGGCACCATCGTCGCCGCGACGTACCTTTCCCGGCACCCCGGCGCCTTTGCGCAGCTGGTGCTCATCAACCCGATCTGCGAGCCGGCGCTCGAGGGCAGCCAGGCCGCGATGTCCCGGGCGGCCGGGGCCTACTACGCCGCCGGGGAACGGCTGCCCGCCCCGCTGGGCGAGGCGCTGCTGCGTTCGCGGTTCATCACCGACGTGATGTCGCTGGCGATGCTCAAGTCCCGGGACCCGAAGATGCGCGCCTACGTCTTTGACCAGCACCGCCGCTATTTCTCCCGCTTCACCTCGCGCTCCACCCTGCGCGAGGCCTACGCCTCCTCGATCACCGCGACGGTGCGCGATGTCGCGGCACGCATCAACGAACCCGTGCTGCTGGTCATCGGCGAGCAGGACGAGCTCGGGTCGGTGAAGGCCCAGCGTTCGCTGGCCCGCACCTTCCCGCGGGCGCGGATGCGGGTCATCGGGGACGTCGGGCACCTGATCCACTACGAAAAGGCCGACGAGGCCGCCTCGCTCATCGAGGAGTTCCTGGCCGCGGAGCACCCCTGGGTGCCGCGGGGCATGCCGCGCACGACGTACGCCAGCAAGGGCCTGCCGGACGCACCATAGCCCCGGCCCGACGGTCAGACGGGCCTAGAGGACGCCGTCCGGGTCGATGCGGATCGAGACGACCGGTTCCTTCGCCGCGCTGAAGGTGGCGCGCAGGGCACGCAGGGCCGCGGTGACAGCAGGGCCCTGGGCGTAGGTGAAGAACAGCAGCCAGCGGTGCTCGCCCTCCCCCAGCAACACCGGCCCGTGCCGGCGCACCTCCTCGCCCACCTCCAGGGCCGCCATGAACTTGTCGGCCGCCGCCGCCGGCCCCTTGACCATGGCGGTGCGCACCGCGGGGGGCAGGCCCAGGGCGCGCCGCTCGTCGAGTTCGGCCTCGGCGTAGGCCGCGGCGTCGAAGCGCACCAGGGCACGCATCGGCTCCCCCGGCTCGCCGGCGACCACCACGGTGCCGCCGCCCGGGCGCCCGGCGGCCGCATCGCGCCCGCGGGCCAGGTGCGCGGCGCCCATCCAGCGGTTGAGCACCTCCTCGCCGGTGCGCAGCCCTTCGCGGGACATCATCCGGTCCCCGTCCAGCAGCAGCACCGCGGCGTACCCGTTCTCCGCCACCGGCTCGGCGCCCGGGGTCGCCACCACCAGCGCCGGGGTGGCCGGCACCGTGTACAGCGGTTTGGCGCCGGTGGCCGCGACCACCTTGATGTTGGGGAAGGCGCGGCCCAGCTCCTCGGCGGTGCGGTCCGCGCCGATGGACGCGGCGCGCAGCCGCATGAATCCGCATTCGACACAGTTCCAGGCGTTGGCCACCAGCCCGCACCAGCCGCAGGCAGGCGCCCCGCGGGCGTCGTCCAGGGCCAGCGGGCCGTTGCAGGCGGAGCAGCGTGCCGGGGTGCGGCAGCGTTCGCAGCGCAGCGCGGGCATGAACCCGGTGCGCGCGACCTGCACCAGCACCGGCCCGTGCGCCAGCGCGGCCTTGGCCTCGCGCCAGGCGGCTGCGGGCAGACGCGCGGCGTGCAGCATCGGGTCGCGGTCGGCCTCGAACTCGTCGGAGGCGGCGATGACCCGGGGCGCATGGGCGCGCAGCAACTGACGGTTCGCGCCCAGTTCCTGCGCCCAGCCGCTGCGGACCAGCCGCTGGGCCTCGGCGCTGCGTCCGGGGGCCGCCAGCAGCAGCCCGGCGTTCTCGATTCCGCAGCGCAGCAGCAGCACCTCGCGGGCGTGGTGGTAGGGGGCGCGCGGTTCGGCGTGCGAATTGTCCGCGTCGTCCCAGATGATCGCCAGGCCCAGGTCCTTCACCGGGGCAAAGGCCGCGTTGCGGGTGCCGACGACCAGCCGGGCCTGCCCGCGCGCGACACGCAGGAAGTTGCGGTAGCGGGGGGTCGCCCCGTCCTCGGCGCTGAGCCGGGCGTAGGCGTTCGCGCCGATGCGCTCGTCCAGGGTGGCGCAGAGCCGGGTGAGGTCACGGGCGTCGGGGAGCACGATGAGCACGCCCCGTCCGGAGGCCAGGACCAGTTCGGCCGCCTCGAGCAGCAGCGCCGGCCAGTCCCCGGGCCGGTTGGGCACCGCGGAGAGCACGGCGCGCGGCGAGTCCCCGGCGCGCAGCGCCCGGGCGTATTCGGCTCCCCCGTGGTACTCCGAGAGCAGGGCCGCGGACGGTTCGGCCGCGGTCTTTTCCACCGCGTCGGCGTCGGTCTCGTCCGGCGCATCCGGCGTGGACTCGCCGGCGGCCGGCTTCTCGGTCTCCACCCGGGCCATGCGCGCCGGGACGGCCGAGCGCAGCACGTCCCACACCCCGCCGGCATAGCGTTCGGCCACGGCCCGGGCCACGGCGAGGACCTCGGCGGAGAGGACGACCTCCGGGGAGACCACGGTGCGCAGCGGCTGCAGCTTGATCCCGGGATCGGAGTGCTCGAGCCGCTCGGTGAGGAATCCGGCAAGTTCCTGCCCGCCGAAGCGGACCTTGACCCTGACGCCCGGCTGCGCGGCCTCGTCGAGTTCGGCGGGCACCAGATAGTCGAAGGGGCGGTCCAGGTGCGGGACGGCGGAGTCGATCACGACCCGGGCGACCGGCAATTCGCTGGCCATGTTCGGGATGCCGGGCAATGGTGCGGACAGGTCGAAGCCCGCCAGCAACGAGGGCTGAGCCGACTTTTCCACGCACCACACCTCCCCTAGAACACCTTGAGAATTACACTACCTCCGCCCGGCCGGCCATCCCCGCCCGTAAACGGGCGGCCTCCGGGAACGCCCGACGCGCGGCGGGCTTAAGCGCGCATCGGGTGCCGCATCGCCTCGCGGCCGCGGCACCCGATGCCCGGAACAGGATCCGGCCCCAAGAGGACCCTAGGCGTTGAAGTACGCCTTCAGCGCGTCGACGCGGTCCAGGTTCTCCCAGGTGAAGTCCGCTTCCTCGCGGCCGAAGTGGCCGTGCGCGGCGGTCTTCTGGTAGATCGGGCGCTTGAGGTCCAGGTCCTCGATGATGCCCAGCGGGCGCAGGTCGAAGATCTCGTTGATCGCGGCGGTGATCTTCGCCGGGTCCACGGTCTCGGTGCCGAAGGTCTCCACGTACAGGCCCACCGGGCGCGCCACGCCGATGGCGTAGGCGACCTGGACCTCGACACGCCGGGCAAGACCGGCGGCGACCACGTTCTTGGCAACCCAGCGCATGGCGTAGGCGGCCGAGCGGTCGACCTTCGAGGGATCCTTGCCGGAGAAGGCGCCGCCACCGTGGCGGGCGTAGCCGCCGTAGGTGTCGACGATGATCTTGCGGCCGGTCAGCCCGGCGTCGCCGACCGGTCCGCCGATGATGAAGGGGCCCGAGGGGTTCAGGATGATGCGGGTCTCGGAGGTGTCCAGCCCCGTGCCCGCGAGCACCGGGTTGACGACCTCGGCCAGCAGGCCGTCCTTGAGGTCCTCCAGCGAGAACTCGGAGGCGTGCTGCGAGGAAACCACGATGGTCTGCACGGAGACCGGGGTGTCCCCGTCGTAGCCGACGGTGACCTGGGTCTTGCCGTCGGGGCGCAACAGGGACAGCGTGCCGTCCTTGCGCACCTGGGTCAGCCGCTCGGAGAGGCGGTGCGCCAGGTGGATCGGGGTGGGCATCAGCGTGGCGGTCTCGTCCGACGCGTAGCCGAACATCAGGCCCTGGTCGCCGGCGCCCTGGGCGTCGCGCGGGTCCACGGCGGTGCCCTCGCGGACCTCCAGCGAGTTGAAGACGCCGTCGGAGATCTCCTGGGACTGCTGCCCGATGGACACCGACACGCCGCAGCGCGCGCCGTCGAAGCCGTTGGCCGAGGAGTCGTAGCCGATGTCCAGGATGGTGCGGCGCACGATCTCCGGGATCTCCACGTACCCGTCGGTGGTCACCTCGCCCGCCACGTGCACCAGCCCGGTGGTGGTCAAGGTCTCCACGGCAACCCGGGAGTTGGGGTCCTGGGCCAACATGGCGTCGAGGATGGCGTCGGAGATCTGGTCACAGATCTTGTCCGGGTGGCCCTCCGTAACCGATTCGGAGGTGAAGAGGCGTAGCTGCGGGGATTCTAAAGTCACTGTGCCACTCTACCGGTAAGTGCCCGCGCCGGTCAGTTCGGCGGAACGGCGAGGTCATGTGGAAGTGGCCACACCGTCATGATGACGATTCGTGGCGCACCGCAGCGCTCCATGACGCCGCCCGGAAGCTGACTTGACTCCATGCCCCGGCGCCGGGGCCCCTCAGCGCTGCCGGGCGGGGGCCAGTTCGCGGGCGACGGCCGCGATGACGGCCTCGGCGACCGCGTCCTTGGACCCGGAGGCGTGCACGGCCTCGGTGCCGTCGGCGAAGAGGATGGTCACCGAGTTCTCGTCGGTCCCGAAGGTCAGGTTCTCCCCCACCTCGTTGACGACCAGCATCTCGCAGCCCTTGCGCGCCAGCTTGGCGGCCCCGTATGCCAGCACGCTGGATTCGGCGTCGCCGGTTTCCGCGGCGAAGCCCACGATCAGCGGCGGCAGGTCCCCGGCCGTGCCCTCCGCGGCGCGGTCGGCGACCAGGGTGGCCAGGATGTCGGGGTTGCGCACCAAGGTGATCACCGGGTCGGCGTGTTCGTCGGACTTCTTGATCTTAGAGTCCACGTATTCGGCCGGGCGGAAGTCGGCGACGGCGGCGCTCATGACCAGCACGTCGGCGCCGCGGGCGGCCTCGGTCACGGCGCCCTGAAGTTGCCGGGCGGTGGAGGCGGTGCTCAGTTCCACGCCGGCGGGTGCCGGCAGGTCCATGTGGGCGGCGACGAAGCGAACGGTGGCGCCGGCGGCGAGGGCGGCCTTGGCCAGGGCGATGCCCTGCCGGCCCGAGGACCGGTTGCCCAGGTAGCGCACCGGGTCCAGCGGCTCGCGGGTGCCTCCGGCGGATATCGCGATGGTCTTCCCGGCCAGCGGCCCGGCTGCGGTTGCTACGGCTTCAGTCGCGAATGGCGCGTCGTCGTCCGACAGGCCGGATGCACCCTCGAGGTAGGGGGCCACTGCGGCGAAGATGTCCTCGGGTTCGGGGAAACGCCCGGCCCCGGAGTCCTTGCCCGTGAGGCGCCCGACGGCGGGCTCGATCACGTGCACGCCGCGGCTGCGCAGCGTCGCGACGTTGGCGACCGTTGCGGGGTGCTCCCACATTTCGGTGTGCATGGCCGGGGCCATGACCACCGGGGCGCCGGTTGCCAGCAGGGTGCCGGTGAGCAGGTCGTTGGCCATCCCGGCCGCGGCCCGCGCCATCACGTCGGCCGTGGCCGGCGCGATGAGCACCAGGTCGGCTTCCTGCCCGAGGCGGACGTGGTTGACGGTGTCCACGGCCTCGAAGACCGAGGTGCGCACGGGCCGGCCGCTCAACGCCTCCCAGGTCGCGATGCCGACGAACTCGAGCGAGGCGGCCGTGGGGATGACGTCGACCTGGTGGCCGGCCTCCTTAAACAGCCGTAGCAGCAAAGCTGCCTTGTAGGCGGCGATCCCTGCGGATACGCCTAGGACAATGCGCTTCACTGCTACCACCGATGCGTTAGTGCGTGGCGCCGGCCCGGGCGGGCCGGTATGGCCAAGCCCCCGGGTGCGCCGGCACCCACGCGGTGTAATCGTTTGCGGCCGAGTGGCTACTCGGCGGCTTCCTCGATCTTCGTGACGTTGAGCATGCCGTCGTTGATTTCGCGCAGCGCGATGGACAGCGGCTTCTCGTTCAGGCGGGTGTCGACCAGCGGGCCGACGTACTCGAAGAGGCCCTCGTGCAGCTGTGCGTAGTACGCGTTGATCTGGCGTGCGCGCTTGGCGGAGTTGATCACCAATGCGTACTTCGAATCGGTGGTGGTCAGCAGCGAGTCGATGGACGGGCTGATGATGCCTTCAAGGTTCGTGTTCACGAAGCCTCCAAATAACTAGTTGGTGGATCAAGACGTATGGGTACTGCATCCGCCGGGGACCCGGCGGGCCTTACACAAAAGTTTTTTAGCGTGCGTGCGGGGTCAACCCCATGAGGGTCACCAGCTCGTTTGCGGCCCGCGAAATGTCGTCGTTGACGATGGTCACGTCAAATTCCGATTCCGCGGCAAGCTCCAGTTTAGCGGTTTCCAGCCGACGCTGCTGCTCCTCGGGGGTTTCGGTGCCGCGGCCCACCAGTCGGCGCACCAGTTCGTCCCAGCTCGGAGGGGCCAGGAACACGAATGTCGCGTCCGGCAGGTTCTCCTTGACCTGGCGCGCACCCTGCAGGTCGATCTCCAGCAGCACCCGCTTCCCCGCGGCCACCGCCTCCTCGACCTTGGTGCGGATGGTGCCGTAGCTGTTCTGCCCGTGCACGACGGCCCACTCGAGCATTTCCCCGTCGTTGACCAGTTCCCCGAACTTTTCCGGCCCCACGAAGAAGTAGTGCACGCCGTCGACCTCGCCCGGGCGCGGGTTGCGCGTCGTGGCGGAGACCGAGAGCCACACCTGGGGGTAGTTGTCGCGAATGTAGGTGGAGATCGTTCCCTTCCCTACGGCCGTGGGACCGGCGAGGACTGTGACCGCGGGGTGGGGGCTAACCGTCATGGTGTGCTTCGTTACTCTTTCGTTTTGGGTGGCGATTGCTGGAAATGATCCACCAATGCGATGCGCTGTTTGCGCCCCAGTCCGCGCAGGCGCCGGCTGGGTGAGATGCCTAGTCTATCGATAAGCGTGTGTGCCCGGATCTCGCCGACGCCCGGGACCGACTCCAGCAGGTCCATGACCCGGAGCCTGCCGATGGCCTCGTCGTGGGGAACCAGGTCCAGGAGTTCGTTGATTCCCAGCTTGCCGGTGCCGAACTGGTTCTTGATTTCGGCCCTGCGCGTGCGGGCAGCCAGCGCCTTTGCCCGCGCGCGAATACGATCCTCGTCCGAGAGTTCTCGCAGTACCATGCCTTTTGCCGCCATTCCATCTATTGGGTCAAGCACCAGGGCAACAAGCCCTGAACTGAAGATAACGAATGATGGGCCCCGATGCAATGGTTAATCGTGCTGTGGCTACCACTAATGCGTGAACGGAGGGCTAATTCCGGTCATTGGGCGAGTTGTGGGGCGGCAGGTGTAAGCAAGATCATCTTCCATCGGCAGTTCCTGCCGGATGCGGGCCCCACATGCATCGATGCGTCGGGGACTCCGTCCGGGGGCGAAAGGGGGCCCGCCGGGGCCGTTTCGGGACCGCTGACGGTTCCCCGGAGGGACGACGAGGCCCCCGGCGCGACCCGTGAGGGTTGCGCCGGGGGCCTGAAGACATCCGGAAATCCGGTGTCCGCCGGGGCCTTGCCTAGAGCAGCGAATCCCGCGTCGCCGCCGCGGCGTCGCGCAGGGCGCCGGCATCGGGGCCCGCCTTGAGCACGTCGCGGCTGGAGGTGCCGAGCACCTGCGGCCAGAACGCCCCGAAGGAGGCCTTCATGTCCGCGCCGGTGGCGCCCTGGGCACCGAGGCCCGGGGCCAGGATCGGGGCGTGGGAGGCGGCCAGGTCGATGCCCAGTTCCTCGAGCGCCGAACCGACGGTGGCGCCGATGACCAGGCCGGTGGACCCGAACGGGGCCGCGCCGGCGTTTTCCGCCGCGACCGCGTCGATGATTCCCTTGGCCACGGAGTCGGCACCGCCGACGTGCTGCACGGACTTGCCCTCCGGGTTGGAGGTCAGTCCCAGCACGAACACGCCGCGGCCGGTGGCCGCCGCGAGGTCAAGCGCCGGGCGCAGCGACCCGTAGCCCAGGTAGGGGCTCAGCGTCACGGCGTCGGCGGCCAGCGGGCTGCCCTCCCCCAGCCAGGCGTCCGCGTAGGCGGCCATGGTGGAGCCGATGTCCCCGCGCTTGGCGTCCGCGATGGACAGCACGCGGCCCTGTGCGCACAGCGCCAGGGTTTCCTCCAGCACCGCCAGTCCACGCGAGCCGTGGCGCTCGTACAGCGCCACCTGCGGCTTGAGCGCCGCGACGTGCCCGGCCAGGGCCTCGACCACGGTCAGCGAGAAGCTGCGCAGCCCGTGCACGTCGTCCTCAAGCCCCCAGGCCTCCAGCAGCCCCGGGTGCGGGTCGATGCCCACGCACAGCGGGCCGTGCTCGGCCATGGCCGCGGCCAGGCGCTCCCCGAAGGGGGCGCGGGCGGCCGCCGCGGCCGCCCGCGCGGCCGCGCTAGGCATTGGCGCCGTCCTTGTTCGCGGCTGCCGTCGCCGAGGCGGCCTCGGCCACGCCGGCTGCCTGCAGGGTCTTGGCGTGCTCCTGCAGCGAGGTGACGGTCCATTCGAAGTGGCGCATCGCGTCGATCGCCTGGATCGCGGCGCCGAACTCGGCCACCGTGGTGATGATCGGGGTGCCCACCGAGACGGCCGCGGCGCGGATCTCGTAGCCGTCACCGCGTGCCTCGCCGCCCGAGGGGGTGTTCAGGATCATGGCGATCTCGCCCTCGGTGATCAGGTCGACGATGTTGGACTCGCCCTCGGCCGAGCCCTCGCGGACCTTGCGGACCACGGTGGAGGGGATGCCGTTGCGGCGCAGCACCTCGGCGGTGCCGCCGGTGGAGATGATCTCGAACCCGATGTCGGCCAGGTGCTTGACCGGGATCACGATCGAGCGCTTGTCGCGGTTGGCCACCGAGACGAAGACCTTGCCCTTGGTCGGCAGCGGGTTGTTGGCCGCGGCCTGGGACTTGGCGAAGGCGGTGTCGAAGTACTTGTCGATGCCCATGACCTCGCCGGTGGAGCGCATTTCCGGGCCGAGCAGCGAGTCGACGACCTTGCCCTCCGGGGTGCGGAAGCGGGCGAAGGGAAGCACTGCTTCCTTCACCGAGACCGGTGCGCCCTCGGGCAGGTTGGCCCCGTCGCCGGACTCCGGCAGCATGTGGTGCACGCTGCGCAGGTGCTTGATGGACACGCCGACCCCGATCATCGCCGCGGCCTTGGCCAGCTGCACGCCGGTGGCCTTGGAGGTGAACGGCACGGTGCGGCTGGCGCGCGGGTTCGCCTCGATCACGTAGAGCACGTCGCTTGCCAGCGCGAACTGGATGTTGATCAGCCCGCGCACGCCCACGCCCTCGGCGATGGCGCGGGTGGCGGCGACCACGCGGTCGCGCACGTCCTGGCCCAGGGTGATGGGGGGCAGCACGCAGGCGGAGTCTCCGGAGTGGATGCCGGCCTCCTCGATGTGCTCCATGATGCCGCCGACGTAGAGGTCGGTGCCGTCGAACAGGGCGTCGACGTCGATCTCGATGGCGTCCTCGAGGAAGCGGTCCACCAGCACCGGGTGGTCGGCGGTGATCTCCGTGGCGTTGGTGATGTAGCGGGCGAGGTTGGCCTCGTCGTACACGATCTCCATGCCGCGGCCGCCCAAGACGTAGGACGGGCGGACCAGGACCGGGTAGCCGATCTCGTCGGCGATGCGCTTGGCCTCCTCGAAGGAGACGGCGGTGCCGTTCTTCGGGGCGATCAGCCCGCCGGCATCCAGCACGCGCTGGAAGGCGCCGCGGTGCTCGGCCAGGTCGATGGCCTCGGGGCTGGTGCCCAGGATCGGGACGCCGGCGTCGGCCAGTTCCTGTGCGAGCTTCAGCGGGGTCTGGCCGCCGAGCTGCACAAACACGCCGAGCACCCCGCCGGTGGATTCCTCCGCGTGGATGACCTCCAGCACGTCCTCGAGCGTCAGCGGCTCGAAGTACAGGCGGGTGGAGACGTCGTAGTCGGTGGAGACGGTTTCCGGGTTGCAGTTGACCATGACGGTCTCGTACCCGGCATTGCGCAGCGCCATGGTGGCGTGCACGCAGGAGTAGTCGAACTCGATGCCCTGGCCGATGCGGTTCGGACCCGAGCCCAGGATGATGACCGAGGGCTTCTCGTGCAGCGCGACCTCGGTCTCCTCGTCGTAGGAGGAGTAGTGGTACGGGGTGAAGGCCTCGAACTCGGCGGCGCAGGTGTCGACGGTCTTGAACACCGGGCGGATGCCCAGCGCGTGGCGGATCCCGCGCACCACGGCCTCGGTCTTGTTGGTCAGCTTCGCGATCTGCGCGTCGGAGAAGCCGTGGCGCTTGGCCTCGCGCAGCACGTCCGCGTTGAGGTCCGGGTTGGAGCGGATCATCGCGGCGGTCTCGTTGATCAGCACCAGCTGGTCCAGGTACCACGGGTCGATGGCGGTCTTCTCGAAGACCTGCTCGATGCTGGCCCCGCCGAGCAGCGCGCGCTGCACGTTGTACAAGCGGTCGGTCGAGCCCTTGACCGAGTCCTCGAGCAGCTGCTCGATCTCGAAGTCCATGGGCTTGTCGAACGCGATCTCGCTGCCCTTTTGCTCCAGGGAGCGCAGGGCCTTCTGCAGGGCCTCGGTGAAGTTGCGGCCGATGGCCATGGCCTCGCCGACGGACTTCATGGTGGTGGTCAGCGTCGCGTCGGCGGCCGGGAACTTCTCGAAGGCGAAGCGCGGGACCTTCACCACGACGTAGTCCAGGGCCGGCTCGAAGGCCGCCGGGGTCTTGAGCGTGATGTCGTTCGGGATCTCGTCCAGCGTGTAGCCCAGCGAGAGCTTGGTGGCGATCTTCGCGATGGCGAAGCCGGTGGCCTTGGAGGCCAGCGCGGAGGAGCGCGAGACACGCGGGTTCATTTCGATGACCACGATGCGGCCGGTGTCCGGCTCGATGGCGAACTGGATGTTGCAGCCGCCGGTGTCCACGCCGACCTCGCGGATGACCGCGATGGAGATGTCGCGCAGGCGCTGGTACTCGCGGTCGGTCAGGGTCATGGCCGGGGCCACGGTGATCGAGTCGCCGGTGTGCACGCCCACGGGGTCGAAGTTCTCGATGGAGCAGATGACCACGACGTTGTCGTTCTTGTCGCGCATCATTTCCAGCTCGTACTCCTTCCAGCCGAGGATCGACTCCTCCAGGAGCACCTCGGTGGTCGGCGAGTACTGCAGGCCGGCGCCGGCGATGCGGCGCAGGTCCTCGGCGTTGTAGGCCATGCCCGAGCCGAGCCCGCCCATGGTGAAGGAGGGGCGCACCACGACGGGGTAGTTCAGTTCCTCGACCGCGGCGAAGGCCTGGTCCATGGTGTGCACGATGACGGACTTGGCGGACTCGGCGCCGCAGCGCTCCACGACGCCCTTGAACTTCTCGCGGTCCTCGCCGAGTTCGATGGCCTCGATGTTCGCGCCGATGAGCTCGACGTTGTACTTTTCCAGCACGCCGGCCTTGTCCAGGGCGATGGCGGTGTTCAGGGCGGTCTGGCCGCCCAGGGTCGGCAGGATCGCGTCGGGGCGTTCCTTGGCGATGATCTTCTCCACGACCTCCGGGGTGATCGGCTCGACGTAGGTGGCGTCGGCGAACTCCGGGTCGGTCATGATGGTGGCGGGGTTGGAGTTCACCAGGATGACCCGCAGGCCCTCCTCCTTGAGCACCCGCAGCGCCTGGGTGCCGGAGTAGTCGAACTCGGCTGCCTGGCCAATGACGATCGGCCCGGAGCCGATGACCAGGACCGACTTGAGGTCTTCGCGCTTAGGCATTTACTTCTCTCCCTGGGTGGATGCGGTGGCGGCGGTGTTCTTGGCCGCGCGCATGTTGGTGATGAACCTGTCGAACAGGTGGCTGGCGTCGTGCGGGCCGGAGGCCGCCTCCGGGTGGTACTGCACGGAGAAGGCGGGGATGTCCAGGCAGGCCAGGCCCTCGACGACGGAGTCGTTGAGCGAGATGTGGGACACCTCGACGCGGCCGAAGCGCTCCAGCGGGGCGTTCGCGGCGCCCTCGCGCGGTGCGTCGACGGCGAAGCCGTGGTTCTGGCTGGTGATCTCCACCTTGCCGGTGGCCTTGTCGAGCACCGGCTGGTTGATGCCGCGGTGGCCGAAGCGCAGCTTGTAGGTGCCGTAGCCCAGGGCGCGGCCCAGGATCTGGTTGCCGAAGCAGATGCCGAAGTACGGGATCTTCGCGTCGAGCACCTGGCGGACGAGCTCCACCTGGGTGGCCGCGGTGGCGGGGTCGCCGGGGCCGTTGGAGAGGAACACGCCGTCGGCGCCGAGGGCGCCGATGTCCTCGAAGGTGGCGTTGTAGGGCAGCACGTGCACGCGCACCCCGCGCTCGGCGAAGCGCTGCGGGGTCATCGCCTTGATGCCCAGGTCGATCGCGGCGATGGAGAATTCCACCTCGCCGTCGAAGCCGTGGTCCTTCGGCTCAACCGTGTAGGCCTCCTTGACGGAGACCAGCTCGGAGAGGTTCTGCCCCTCCATGGACGGCTGCGCGTTGACGGCCTTCACCAGCTCCTCGACGCTGGCCTTGGCGGCGTCCCCGGAGAAGATGCCGGACTTCATGGCGCCGCGGTCGCGCAGGTGGCGGGTCAGCGCGCGGGTGTCGACCTGCTGGATGCCCACGACCTCGTAGGTGCGCAGTTCCTCATCCAGGCTGCGCTGGGCGCGCCAGTTGGAGGGGCGTCGCGCGGCGTCGCGCACCACGTAGCCGGCGGCCCAGATGCGGGTCGACTCGGCGTCGTCGTCGTTGACCCCGGTGTTGCCGATGTGCGGGAAGGTCTGCACGATGATCTGGCGTGCGTAGGAGGGGTCGGTGAGGGTCTCCTGGTAGCCGGACATGCCGGTGGAGAAGACCGCTTCGCCCAAGGCGGTGCCGATCGCGCCGTAGCTACGGCCGCGGAAAACCCGTCCGTCTTCGAGCACCAAGAGGGCTTGCTCGGTTCCCTGTACTGCTGTCACTGGTTTTCCTTTGTTTCGGCGGGTGGTTGCGTGTCGTTTGTTCCGGTGCCTGCCAGCGCGGCGATGCGCGCGGCGAGGTCCGGGAGTTCTTGGTGGTAGCGGGGGCGGAAGCCGGTGTCCACGGCCTTGGTGCCCAGCATCCAGCTGATAACCAGCAGGCCGTCCTTCTCCACGAACTTCCCGGCCATGCCGCTGGTCCGGGAAACGCCGGTGAGGTCCGCGGCGGGGATGAAGAGGTCCGCTGCCCCGTGGCGGGCCAGCAGCACGCCCGCGGCGTGGACGGAAATCTCCGCGTTGGTGCGGATGCCCAGGCGGTGCGCGGCGATCCGGTCAAGCCAGTCCCCGGCGGTGGTCGTGCACACGTACACGCCCTCGGACGGCTCCCCCAGCGCCGCGCCGAGTGCCGGTGCGCCGTCGGCGTCGAGCGGAACCGCAGCCGGGGCGGGCACGTCGGACTGCCGGCGCAGGCGGTTGCGCCAGCCCAGCAGGATCAGCGCCGCCATCAGCACGATGATCGCCAGGGTGATGTAGACGGCGGCCGCGTACTGGCCCATCTAGGCGTCCTCGGTGGTGCGCGGGGTGTTCAGCTCTCCGCCCAGCACCGTGGGGTGGCCGTGGAAGAACACGGCGGTGACCTTGCCCGGAAGTTCCAGCCCCTTGAAGGGCGAGTTGCGCCCCTTGGTGGCCATCGCAAACGGGTCCACGACCCAGCGGGCGTCGGCATCCACCAGGGTGATGTTGGCCGGCTCGCCGACCGCGATGTCGCGGCCCTGGTCATGGACGCGGCCGATGGCGGCAGGGGCGGTGGAGGTGATGCGTGCGAAGTCGGCCCAGGTGATCATCCCGGTCTCGATCATGGTGTGCTGCACCACCGAGAGCGCGGTCTCCAGCCCGGTCATGCCCATGGCGGCGGCGGCCCACTCGCATTCCTTCGCCTCGGAGGGGTGCGGGGCGTGGTCGGTGCCGATGACGTCGATGGTGCCGTCGGCCAGTCCGGCGCGCAGCGCCATGACGTCGGCCTCGGCGCGCAGCGGCGGGTTGACCTTGTAGACCGGGTCGTAGCTCTTGACCAGTTCGTCGGTGAGCAGCAGGTGGTGCGGGGTGACCTCGGCGGTGACGTTCACGCCGCGGGACTTGGCCCAGCGGATGATCTCGACGCTCCCGGCGGTGGAGACGTGGCAGACGTGCAGGCGGGAGCCGACGTGTTCGGCCAAAAGCACGTCGCGGGCGATGATCGATTCCTCGGCGACGGCGGGCCAGCCGGCCAGGCCGAGCACCGCGGAGACCTCGCCCTCGTTCATCTGGGCGCCCTCGGTGAGGCGCGGTTCCTGGGCGTGCTGGGCGACGACGCCGTCGAACGCCTTCACGTATTCCAGGGCGCGGCGCATGATCAGCGGGTCGAAGACGCAGATGCCGTCGTCGGAGAAGACGCGGACCTGTGCGCGCGAGTCGGCCATCGCCCCGATCTCGCTCATCTGTTTCCCGGCGAGCCCGACGGTGACCGCGCCGACGGGGCGCACGTCGACCCAGCCGGAGCGGCGCCCCAGCGACCAGACCTGCTCCACGACCCCGGCGGTGTCCGCCACGGGGTTGGAGTTGGCCATGGCGTGCACGGCGGTGAAGCCGCCCAGCGAGGCGGCGCGCGTGCCGGTCTCCACGGTCTCGGCGTCCTCGCGGCCAGGTTCGCGCAGGTGGGTGTGCACGTCGACCAGGCCCGGCAGGGCGATCTGGCCGGCGGCCTCGATCACCGTGGCGGTGGCCGCGGAGGCGTGGGTGGCGGCGTCGGCGCCGAGGGCGAGGATGACCCCGTCCCGGATGAGGATGTCGCTGGCCTCGTTGCCCAGCGGCCTGGCGCCGCGGATGAGGTAGGTGTTGGTGGTGCTCATGAGGATTCGCTCCCGTTTCTTGACAAGTTCTTTAGAGGCCGGCGGGACGCTGCTGGTCCCCCGATAGCAGTAGGTAGAGCACGGCCATCCGCACCGCGACGCCGTTGGCCACCTGGGCCAGCACGGTGGAGCGCGGCGAGTCGGCGGCGGCCGAGGAGATTTCCAGGCCGCGGTTCATCGGGCCCGGGTGCATGATGATGGTCTCGGTCCCGGGCTGCGCGTCGAGCGCCGCCAGCCGGGCGTCGTCGAAGCCCCAGAGCCGGGAGTACTCGCGGGTGTTGGGGAAGTAGGAGGCGTGCATGCGTTCGCCCTGCACGCGCAGCATCATGACCGCGTCGACGCCGCCGGCCAGCGTGGCGTCCAGGTCGTAGCTGATGGCGCAGGGCCAGGCGTGCGAGCCGTGCGGCAGCAGCGTCGGCGGGGCCACCATGGTGACCTCGGCGCCCAGGGTGCGCAGCAGCCAGAGGTTGGAGCGGGCGACCCTCGAGTGCAGGATGTCCCCGACGATGGCGACCTTCATGCCGGACAGGTCGGCGCCCAGCGGGCTGGTTCCGCGGACCTTGGACCAGTGGGTGCGCAGCGTGAACGCGTCGAGCAGCGCCTGGGTGGGGTGTTCGTGGGTGCCGTCCCCGGCGTTGACCACCGGGGCGTCGATCCAGTCGGTGGCGGCCAGCCGGGCCGGGGCCCCGGAGGCGCCGTGGCGGATGACCACCGCGTCGGCGCCGATGGCCTGCAGCGTCTGCGCGGTGTCCTTCAGCGACTCGCCCTTGGAGACCGAGGAACCCTTCGCGGAGAAGTTGATCACGTCGGCGCTCAGGCGCTTGGCCGCGGCCTCGAAGGAGATGCGGGTGCGGGTGGAGTCCTCGAAGAAGAGGTTGACCACGGTGCGCCCGCGCAGCGCCGGAAGCTTCTTGACCTCGCGGTTGCCCACGGCGGCCATTTCCTCGGCGATGTCCAGGATCCGGATCGCATCTTCGCGCGACAAATCAAGGGTGGAGAGCAGGTGTTTCATGCGGCGGCCTCGATGACGACCTCGTTGTTGTCGGCCCCGTCGACCTCTGAAAGGTGCACGCGCACCTTTTCGGTGGTGGCGGTGGGCAGGTTCTTGCCGACGTGGTCGGCACGGATGGGAAGTTCGCGGTGGCCGCGGTCCACCAGCACCGCCAGGCGGACGATGCGCGGGCGGCCCAGGTCGGCGATGGCGTCCAGGGCGGCGCGGATGGTGCGTCCGGAGTACAGCACGTCGTCGACCAGCACCACGACCTTGCCGTCGATGCCTGAGGCCGGAAGGCGCGTGGGCACCGGGGTGCGGGTGGTGGAGTGGCGCAGGTCGTCGCGGTACATCGTGACATCGAGCTGGCCGGTGATGGCGGCTGCGTCCAGGCCCGGCTCGGTGGCGGCGATGCGCTGCGCCAGCCGCTGGGCCAGGGGGAAGCCGCGGGAGGGAATGCCCAGGAGCACCAGGTCCGCCGTTCCCTTGTTCGCCTCGATGATTTCGTGGGCGATGCGGGTGATGACCCGGTCGATGTCTTCGCTGGAGAGGACAATTCGGGCACTGACGGGCGCCGTGGCACGGGCATGGTTCTGCTCGTTGCTCATGTGCGGCCTCCTTCCCCGCCTCACTGGACGGAATTTAAAGGTTGCTTGCTCCATCAAAATTAGCACAGCGGGTGCTCCACGTAGGATTTGAGACATGCGCGTTACCTCACAGCCTCCGCAGTCCTCCCCGAACTCCGCCCCGCTCGACCCGTGGACCGGTGGCCCGGGCCCCGCGTCCCCGCCGGGCCGCCCCGGCGGCGCACCGGCCTCGCGGACCGGCGGCATCGTGACGCTGGCGCTGGTGGCCTGCACCGCGGTGCTGTTGGGGGTCGCGTGGTTCCTCTCCGGGGTCTTCGGCTCCGGCACGGTGCTGTGGCTCGGTGCACTGGCCATGGTCCCGCTGGCGCTGTGCCTGCTGGGGCTGCGCTGGGTGGACCGCTGGGACCCGGAGCCGCGCGCGCTGCTGGCACTCGGGCTGCTCTGGGGTGCCGGCGTCTCGGTCGCCGGGTCGCTGCTGGTCGGCGACGTGTTCATGGAGCTGTTCTTCGATCCGGCCGGCGGGCTGGAGATGGACCTCTTCGGCGCCGTCGTCCAGGCGCCGATCGTGGAGGAGCTGGCCAAGGGTGTCGGGGTGCTGCTGGTCTTCTGGATCAACCGCGCCCACTTCGACGGGCCCATCGACGGGATCGTCTACGGCGGCATCGTCGGCGCCGGCTTCGCGTTCACCGAGAACATCCTTTACTTCGGGTCCAGCTATGCCGATCCGGGGGCGCCGGGCGAACTGGCGACCGTCTTCGTGCTGCGCGGGCTCTTCTCCCCCTTCGCGCACGTGATGTTCACCGCATGGACGGGTTTTGCGCTGGGGCTGTGCGCCGCCGCGGGCAGGCGGGGCCGCTGGCCGATCTACCTCGGGCTGGGCCTGGTCCCGGCCATCGTCGGGCACTTTTTGTGGAACGGCGGTGTGGGCATCTTCTTCGCCGACTTCCTGAGCTTCTATTTCCTGCTGCAGGTGCCGCTGTTCATCGCCGCGGTCATCGCCGTGATCCTGCTGCAGCGCGGCGAGCGGAGGCTTGCCGAGCAACGCCTGGCGGACTACCGGGGTGCAGGCTGGTTCACCGACGCTGAGGTGGCGATGTTCGCCACGCGGGCCGGGCGGCGCCGGGCCAGGCGCTGGGCCGCCGGCATCGGCCGCGGCCGGCAGATGAAGCAGTTCACCTCGACCGCCATGAACCTTGCCGCGGTGCGCCAGCGCATCGTCGCGGGCCATGCCAGCGGAGCCGACGTGGCCCGGGAGACCGCGCTGCTGCACCAGTCCCACCGGCAGCGGGCGCAGTTGCTCGCCGGGCTCTAGCCGGAGGACCGCGTCCCGGACCCGTCCGGGCTCCGGGACGCGGGCCGGTTACTGGAAAAGCTGCCCCACGCGGGACAGAGTGGTGATGACCCCGTAGGCAAGCGGCACGCCGACCAGCAGCCAGCCGAAGACCAGCCTGCCCACGGCCGGGTTCACCGGTACGTCCATTGCGTCGCCGGAATCATGCCGTTGCGCGTCCATCTAGGCCCCCTTCGTGGTGGAGGCGAGTTCTTCCTCCGGCTCGTGGAATTTCGGATCGACGGGCTTGATGAGCGTGGTGGCGACGAAGCCGATGACCAGCAGCACCACCATGGTCAACAGCACGGGCAGGTAGTTGCCGGCGACCATCGTGCCGGGCTTGCCCTGGGCGTCCAGAAGCCCGTTGACGATCAACGGCCCGGCGATGCCCGCCGCGGACCAGGCGGTCAGCAGGCGCCCGTGGATCGCACCGACCTGGAAGGTGCCGAAGAGGTCCTTGAGGTAGGCCGGCGCGGTGGCGAAGGAGCCGCCGTAGAAGCTGATGATCACCACGGCCATCGCCACGAAGAGCAGCATCGAGCCGCCGCCGAACAGGGCGAGCACCACGTAGAACAGCGCGCCGACGCCCAGGTAGACCATGTAGATGCGCTTGCGCCCGATCACGTCCGAGGTGCTCGACCAGATGAAGCGCCCGGCCATGTTGCCGATGGAGAGCATGCCCACGAACCCGGCGGCCACCGCCGCATTGACCGCGGAGTTCCCGTCGGCGCCGCGGAAGAAGTCCTGGATCATCGGCGAGGCCTGCTCCAGGATCCCGATGCCGGCGGTGACGTTGAGGAACAACGCGATCCAGACGAGCCAGAAGCTGCGGGTGCGGATGGCATTGGCTGCCGAGACCTGCTTGGTGGTGACCATGGCGGAGGCCTTGGCCCCGGTGGCGTCCCAGCCGCGCGGCTTCCAGCCCGGGGCCGGGACGCGGATGTTGGCCACCCCGTACATCATCACCAGGAAGTACACCACGCCCAGGGTGAGGAAGAGCTTGCCGACCGAGGTGCCCGAGGCGATCCAGTCGGCGCCGTCGGTCAGCGGGTCGAACCCGTCGAAGGCCTTGAGCAGCGCGGTGGACATCGGGGAGGCAATCAGCGCCCCGCCGCCGAAGCCCATGATCGCCATGCCGGTGGCCATGCCCGGGCGGTCCGGGAACCACTTCATCAGGGTGGAGACCGGGGAGATGTAGCCGATGCCCAGCCCGATGCCACCGATGAAGCCGTAGCCCAGGTAGAGCAGCCACAGCTGGCCGGTGAAGATGCCCGCGGCGCCGACCAGGAAGCCCGCGCCCCAGAAGCAGGCGGCGACGAACATCGACTTGCGTGGCCCGCTGCGCTCCACCCAGGTGCCCATGACGGCCGCGGAGAGCCCCAGCATCACGATGGCGATGGAGAAGATCACCCCGATGGCGGTCTGCGAGACCTCGAAGTGCCCGATGAGTGCGGATTTGTAGACGCTGGTGGCGTAGGCCTGGCCGATGCACAGGTGGACGGCCAGCGCGGCCGGCGGAATCAGCCAGCGGTTGAAGCCCGGAGGGGCCAGGGAGCGGGAGCGGTCAAGCCAAGTCAACGGGTTCTCCTCGGATCGTGGCGGATGCGGGTGCTATCCGGGCGCTTCACCAAACAGTTTCCGGTTTCCGCTGCCCGCCACACAGTGTGGCACATTTCACGTCCCCTGCCCGGGTCCCACGCCGGGGCGCGTCCCGCGGCGTCCGGGCCGATATTCCGCACGGCACCTGCGCGTTAACGCACCGCGGCCGGCGGGCCCCCGAACGGATCGGGTTCCCGCCGGCCGGCGGTGATGGTGAAGGGCTGCGCGGCTAGGCCAGCAGCGTCGGCTTCATCTGCTGGATGCGGCCGAGCAGGCCGTTGACGAACTCCGGGGACTCGTCGGTGGACAGCTCGCGGACCAGGGCGACCGCCTCGGCCACGGCAACCCCGTCCGGGACGTCGTCGTTGTACAACAGTTCCCAGGTGCCGATGCGCAGCGCGGTGCGGTCCACCGTGGGCATGCGCTCCAGGGTCCAGCCCTTGGAGTAGGAGGAGAGGATCTCGTCGATCCGGTCCAGCTCGCCCATGACGCCCTCGATGAGGGTGACGGTGTACTCGTTGATGGTGATGTCCGTGGCTTCACGGCGCAAACGCATGGCCGCCAGCGGCGAGACATCGCGTTGTTCGGCTTCAAAAAGGATGTCAAGTGCCCGGCGGCGGGCCTTGGCGCGTGCGCTCACTAGGAGACACGCCCCAGGTAATCGCCGGTGCGGGTGTCGACCTTGACCTTGGTGTTCTGCTCGACGAACAGCGGCACCTGGATCTCCACGCCGGTCTCCAGCGTGGCCGGCTTGGTGCCCGCCGAGGAGCGGTCGCCCTGCAGGCCCGGCTCGGTGTAGGTGATTTCCAGGACGACAGAGGCCGGCAGCTCGATGTACAGCGGGGAACCCTCGTGCATCGCGATGGTGGCGTTCTGGCTTTCCAGCATGTAGCCGGCCTGGTCGCCGACGACGGTGCCCGGAACGGTGATCTGGTCGTAGTCGCTCAGGTCCATGAACACGAAGTCTTCGCCGTCCTGGTACAGGTACTGGTAGTCGCGGCGGTCAACGGTGGCGGTCTCGATCTTGGCGCCGGCGTTGTACGTCTTGTCGACGACCTTGCCGGTGATGACGTTGCGCATCTTGGTGCGCACGAAGGCGCCGCCCTTGCCCGGCTTCACGTGCTGGAAGTCAATGATGGTCCAGAGCTGGCCCTCGATCTTGAGGACCTGTCCGTTCTTGATGTCGGTGGTTGATGCCACGATCTACCCTTCTTCCGTATGTCGCCGGGGGCCAGCGGTGCGCACGAAGCGCTCAGCGGCCGGAAGCCGCCGCGTGGGCGGCCTCCCTCAGGCGGGTTGTCAAAAATCCAAGATTAAGTTTAGCGCACGAGTCCGTGCTCCGGGTTTCCCCGCGATGGTGATCTGCCGGACGCCGTGCGTCCTAGCCCTGGGCGGGGTCCTGCAGCGGGATCGGCGCGGTGGCCGGGGCCGGGTGCTGGGCCGCCGCATTCGCCGCCGCCGGGTGCGGGGCGTCGGCCGCTCCGGTATTGGTGTGGGCAAGCACCGATTCCAGGCAGGCGCGCGAGGATTCGACCAGGTGGGCGTCGGCGCCGGCGGCGGTGCGCAGGTCCAGGGCCTTGCGGAAGCGGTTGGCGCCGGCCAGCAGGTCGCCGCTTTCCACGTAGGCGAAGCCCAGGTGCTGCTGCAGGATGGCCTCGTGCTCGGTGTCCTTGAACTCGGTCAGCAGGGCGCGCAGCCGGTTGATGGCCCGGGGTGCGTCGCCCGCGGCCCGGGTCAGCGAGGTGTCAAGCACGCGCATGGCGAAGTTCTGCGGGTCGATGAAGCGGGTCTCGGCGACCAGTTCGCTGGCGGCGCGCAGCTCGCCCTTGGCCAGCAGCACCACCACCTGGGAGCTTGCCTCGCCGGTGCGCAGGGTCGTCTCGGCCAGCGCGGCGTCGGAGATCTCGTGGCGCATCAGGGTGGGGTTCAGCCGCACCCCGGGGATCCCGGATTCGATGTTCTGCCGCGGGGCGCTGTCCAGTCCTCCGGCCGGGACCTGCAGCAGGGCCTGGGTGTGGGTCAGGTGCGTGGCGGTGCTCATTCTGCGATCTCCTGGTAGGCGGCGAACAAGAGGGAGGTGTCGGGGACATCGAGCATGCGCGGGCGCCCGATGCCGTCGAGCACCACGAAGCGCAACAGGTCCCCGCGGGTCTTCTTGTCCCGGCGCATCCCGTCGAGCAGGGTCTGCCAGCGGTCCCCGCGGTAGGTGGTGGGCAGGCCCAGCGTCTTGAGGATGGACAGGTGGCGGTCCGCGACCTCGTCGGAGGTGCGCCCCACGCTGCGGCCCAGCTCGGCGGCGAAGGCCATGCCGATGGACACCGCGGCGCCGTGGCGCATCGAGTAGCGTTCGGCCAGCTCGATGGCGTGGGCCAGGGTGTGCCCGTAGTTCAGGAATTCGCGCTCACCGGATTCGCGCAGGTCGTTGGAGACGACCTTGGCCTTGACCGCGATGGCGCGCTCGATGAGTTCGCGCAGGCGCGGCGAGGTGGCGTCGGTGGCGTCGGCCGGGTCCTCCTCGATGAGCTCCAGGATGCGTTCATCGGCAATGAACCCGCACTTGACGACCTCGGCCAGGCCGGTGACCAGCTCGTTCTTGGGCAGCGTGGACAGGGTGTCCAGGTCCACCAGCACGCCGGCCGGCGGGTGGAAGGCGCCGACGAGGTTCTTGCCCTCGGCGGTGTTGATCCCGGTCTTGCCGCCCACCGCGGCGTCGACCATGCCCAGCAGGGAGGTCGGGATGTGGATGACCTTGGTGCCGCGCAGCCAGGTGGCCGCGACGAAGCCGGCCAGGTCGGTGACCGCGCCGCCGCCGACGGCGACGATGGCGTCCGAGCGGGTGAAGTCGTTCTTGCCCAGCACCTGCCAGCAGAAGGAGGCGACCTCGATGTGCTTGCCCTCTTCGGCGTCCGGGATCTCGGCGCTCATCGCGCCGTAGCCGGCGGCCTCGAGCTCTTCCTTGACGATGTCGCCAGTGGCACGCAGGGCGCGCGGGTGGATGATGAGGACCTTCTTGACACGCTCGCCCAGCAGGCCGGGCAGGCGGCCCAGCAGGCCGTTGCCCACGATCACCTCGTAGTTTTCGGCGGGAGCCGATCCGGTGACCTGAATCGTCGTGGGTGCTGGGTTCATCGTTGGATCCTCCAAAGTGCTGCGTAGCGCGCCGGGGCCGCAGGCCGCTTGCGCGGCGTTGCGTCGGGCCTCCGGCGCGTGAGTGAAAACGCGTCAACCGCTCTTCGCGGGTGACTGGTAGCCATGCTCGGGGCGCGTCAATGCGTCCGTCGCCGAACTTAAGCCTACGTGTTTCGGCCTGCCAGATGGTGTTTCAGTGTCCGGCATCACGGTAGGCAGTGAGTATTGACTCGGCGATTTCCTCCGCCGCCCTCCCCCGGGTGTCGATGCACAATGTCGCGATGGACTCGTAGAGTCCGCTGCGCTGCGCAAAGATCCGGGTCCAGGATTCCATCGGCGTGGCGCCGAGCAGCGGCCGGGTCGTATCGGCCCCGATGCGCGGGGCGACCGTGGCGGCGTCGGTGAGCAGGTACACGCTGAACCCGCCGGCGATGACCGCCCGGTTTTCGGCGGAGAGCACCGAGCCGCCGCCCGTGGCAACGACCGCCGGGGCGCCGGGCGCGTCCGGGTCCGGGCGCACGGCCTCGGCCAGCGCGCGGGCCTCGAAGCGGCGGAAGCCGGCCTCACCGTGGGCGGCAAAAATTTCCGGGATCGGGCCGTTCGCCGCAACAACCACCGCATCGGTGTCGATCAGGGTGGTGCCCAGCAGGCGCGCCAGGATCGCCCCGACGGCGCTCTTGCCGCTGGCCATCGGCCCGATCAGGAAGATCGGGGTGCTCATGGAAGGCGGACCGACCCCAGGTTCTCGGGGATGGCACCGAGGTAGCTGTCCAGGTTCCGCTTGACCTCGGCGAGCGAGTCGCCGCCGAACTTCTCCAGCATGGCCTGGGCCAGCACCAGGGCGACCATGGCCTCGGCGACGACGCCGGCGGCCGGGACCGCACAGACGTCCGAGCGCTGGTGGTGCGCGGTGGTCTCTTCACCGGTGGCGGTGTCGATGGTGCGCAGCGCCCGCGGCACGGTGGCGATCGGCTTCATGGCCGCGCGCACGCGCAGTACGTCCCCGATGCTCATGCCGCCCTCGATGCCGCCGGCCTTGTTGCCCGAGCGGTCGATGACGCCGTCTTCGCCGCGCACGATCTCGTCGTGGGCTGCCGAGCCGCGGCGCGAGGCGGTGAGGAAGCCGTCGCCGACCTCCACGCCCTTGATCGCCTGGATGCCCATGAGGGCACCGGCCAGGCGCGCGTCGAGGCGGCGGTCCCAGTGCACGTAGGAGCCCAGGCCCGGGGGCAGGTTGTAGGCCAGCACCTCGACGATGCCGCCGAGGGTCTCGCCCTCCTTGTGGGCGGCGTCGACCTCGGCCACCATGGCCTCGGAGGTGTCCGCATCGAAGCAGCGCAGCGGGTCCGCATCCAGGGCACGGACGTCGGCGGCGCGCGGCAGCGGGGAGTTTTCCGGGGAGGCGACGGTGCCGACCGAGACGGTGTGGGAGACCAGTTCCACGCCCAGCTGGGCCAGGAAGTTCGCGGCCACCGAGCCCAGCGCCACGCGGGCGGCGGTCTCGCGGGCACTGGCGCGCTCCAGGACCGGGCGGGCGTCGTCGAACCCGTACTTCTGCATGCCGGTGAAGTCGGCGTGTCCCGGGCGCGGGCGGGTCAGCGGCGCATTGCGGGCCATGGAGGCCAGCTCCTCGGGGTCCACGGAGTCCGGGTTCATGACCTTTTCCCACTTGGGCCATTCGGTGTTGCCCACCTCGATGGCCACCGGGCCGCCCTGGGTGACCCCGTGGCGCACCCCGCCCATGAAGGACACCTGGTCCTGTTCGAACTTCATCCGCGCACCGCGGCCGTAGCCCAGGCGCCGACGCGCCAGGGCATCGCGCACATCCTGTGAAGAGATGGCAATGCCCGCGGGCAGTCCCTCGATAATTCCAACCAATGCGGGGCCGTGTGATTCGCCCGCCGTCAACCAACGCAACATGCACTCCATCCTGCCATGTACCCGGGCTCCGATTAGGGCCGGGACAGCCCCACTGCGTCGCACATCACATTTGTGACGTGGCGCCAGTCGGCATCCTGAATTCCTGAAAAGTACTTGACCTGCTCCACGCCCTGGTGCACCAGCATCGACATTCCCGACACGACGGTGCCTCCGGCACCCTCCCAGGCCGCGGCGATCGCCGAGGGCCAGGGGTCGTAGGCGACATCCAGCAGCACGGCCCCGGGGGCCAGCACGCCGGTCCCCCGGTCCAGGCCCAGCGGGACGATGAATGCGTCGGCCGCATGCGCGGGAAGCGTGGAGATGACGGCGCCGTAATGCGCCAGCCTATCCGCGGCCCCGGCGACATCGACCGTTTCGCACGACAGCCCGAGATCCCGGGCCAGGGCCAGGGCGCCGGCGGCGCGTTCGGCATTCCGGACCGCCAGGTCCACGTGCGTGTACCCCAGCAGCGCGCAGGCCTCCAGCGCGGCGAGGGCGGTGTTGCCGGCACCCAGGATCGCGGCGCGGCGTTCCTGCGGCTCGGCGTTCCCGCTGCGCGCGGGCAGCACATCCTCCAGCGCGCGCACGATCCCGTCGACGTCCGTGTTGTGCCCGGTCAGCCGGACGGCCCCGGCAACGTGCTCGACCACCACGGTGTTCAGTGCACCCAGGCGCTTCACCCGCTCGGAAAGCCCGTCCAGGTGCGGGATCAGCGCGGCCTTCAGCGGCATCGTCACCGAGACGCCGACCCAGCCGGGCTCGGTGCGCAGACGGGCCGCGAAGGATGCTGCCTCCTGGGGAAGCATGTCGATCGCGGCGTAGTCGATGTCCACGCCCAGCGCCCGGTAGGCCGCCGAATGCAGCAGCGGCGAGCGGGAGTGCCCAATGGGGTGCCCGAGCACCGCCGCACGCCGGGTGGCCGACGGGGCGCTCACTTGCAAACGTCCGTGTTGGCGGCGCACCAGGCGCGGAATTCGTTCTGGTTCACGCGGTGCTCGGCGTAGGTCTTGGCGAACTTCGTCAGGCCGCTGTTGGTGTCCACCGTGACCCAGTAGTAGTAGTCGTTGGGCGTGGGGTGCGCCGCGGCCTTGATCGCGGGGTCTCCCGGGGAGCCGATCGGCGTCGGCGGCAGGCCCTTGTGCACGTAGGTGTTGTAGGCGTTGCCGGCGTCCTTCTTTTCCTTTTCGCTGATCTGCAGGGTGTACCTGTCCAGTCCGTAGATCACCGCCGAGTCGACCTGCAGCAGCCCGTTGGTCTCGGTGTTGCTGGGGTGCAGGCGGTTCTCCAGCGCACCGGCCACGGTGCCGTAGTCGTTCTGGCGTGCCTCTGCCTGCAGGATCGAGGCGACCTGCAACACGTGGTACTGCTGGTCCGCGTCGGTGACGCCGTTGTCGGTCAGCGTCTTGAGCGTCGCATCGACCAGGGTCTTGAGCACCGTCTTGGCGTCGGTGTCCAGCGGGAAACGGTATTCTCCCGGGTGCAGGTAGCCTTCCAGGTTCGGGATCTCGGGGTTGAGGCCGAAGGCCTCGGGATCCTCGGCGAGGGCCCCGAGCTCAATGGACGACAGGCCGGTGGCCGTGGAGATTTCCTCCAGCACCTGGTTCATGCGGGTGTTTTGCTTGATGGCCACGTAGGACACCTTGGCGGCGGGCTCGCCGATCAGGATCTCCGCCGCGGACAGGGCGGGCATTTCGCGGCGCAGCTCGTAGGTGCCCGGGTGGATCTCGCGGCTCTCGGTCTCCACCAGTTGGATGGCCTCGAGGAACAGCTTGTCGCTGGCCACGATGTCCCGGCTTTCCAGTTCGCGCCCGATTTGCTGGGCACCCCAACCGGATTTGACCTCGAAGCTGACGGCTGCGCCGCCGGGTGCCGGGAAGTCCTGGGGGTTCAGCCGGTCCAAGAGGCCCTGCAGGAAGAGGGCGATGCCGAAGATGACGGCGCAGAAGCCCAGGAGCACCGCCATCACGATCCAGTTGCGGCGCCGACGCCGGGCCCTGCGGGCTTGCGAGGATGTCGAGGAGGAGGTCAGGAACAGGTTCTGGCGTTCGTGCGACCCGTGGTGGTCCGCCGGGTGGGCATCGGGCCCGTTGTGCGGGCCCACGGGAAGGTGCCCGGAGGCGTGGTGGTTGGGTTCGTCCCCGTCGCCTGCCGAAACCGGCGGGTGCGCCGGTTCCCCGTGGGACGGCGGGGCGACTTCACTGACCGCGTCGTTCTCCGGCGTGGCCCGCACCCCGGAAGTTTCCGGCTGCTGCCCACCTGCTGGCTTCAGCCCCGGGCGCGCGTCGATGGCATTCGCGGACGGCTTCGCGCCACCAGCCATTGTCCCGGTCGTTGTCGCAGGCGTGGCTTTCGCGGGGGCCGGAGCCGCCTTCACCACGGGGGGCGTGGACGGGGCCGGCGGCACAAACCGGGCACCGGCCGGTGAAGACACCTTGGCAGCGGCGGCGTCGGGCACCGCCGGGACGGATTCATCCGCGCCGGCTTCCCGGCGGGCATCCTGGTCAAAGGGCGTGCTCCCGGAAGGCCGGGCCGGATTGCGGTCGGTTGCCCGCGGCGCCGAGGAGGCTGAATCGGGGGTCATGGCGCTTCGGGCGGCTGCCGACCTGTCGCGAAGCGGTGCCGCGTTGGCCCGGAGGGTCTGTCGGACGCGTTCGGCCGCGGCGCGCTGGGCCTCGATGGCCTCCTTGCGCGCACGTTGGGCGCTCTGGGTGCGGGCCCGTTGGGCGGCGTCGAGTGCCTTGGTCCGCTCTTCGGCCGCCAGGATTCGGGCGTCCTCGGCCGCTGCGGCGGCCTTGAGGTCGGCCTCGGTCTTGGCCACTTCCGCGGCGGTGGGAGCCGCAGGCGTCTGTGTGCCCGGGACGTCAGCCTGGTGGTGGGCAGCTTCCTGCACCGGGGGCAGCGGCTGCGCCGCGCTGCGAGTGCGCTCTGCATTTTCGCGCGCGGCACGCGCGGCACGCCGGGGCGAAACCCCGGATTCGTGGCGCGGAGAATCGTTGGACGATTCGTTAGTCATGCGGTTTTCTCCCTTGCCCGCAGGCAACGTAGTAGCCGTGGGGCGACGCGGGCCCACTTCTTGAGCCGATTCAGATCTCATGTGATCGTAACCCAAAGCGGGGTCGCCGGGCAGTGCATCCGGGGCGTCGGGGCGCGCCGGATTCCGGCCGGGGGTGGTGGACAGGCCGGGCTCAGTCGTCATCGCCGGGCCCCTGGACGTCCGGGGCAGCCCGCAACCCGGGCGAAAGTTGTCCATTGCGGCGCATTTCGAGCACCTGCTGGAGAATCTCCACGGCTGCGACCTGGTCGACGACGGCCCGGTGCTTGCGCCCGTCCAGTCCGGCCTCGTGCAGGGAACGATGGGCGCTGACGGTGGTCAGGCGCTCGTCCACCAGCCGCACCTCCACGTCCGAACCGGTACGCAGCAGTGCATTAGCCAAGTCACGGGCATAATCGCGGGCCATGGTGGTCGAAGCGGTTTCCCCGCCCGACATCGAGCGCGGCAGGCCGACAAAGATTTGTGCGGCCTCGCGCTCTGCGGCCAGCTTCACCAGGACGGAAATGTCGCTGGACTTCTTCACGTCGCGTTTCAGCGTCTTGACCGGGGTGGCCAGCACCCCGTCGCGGTCGCTGGCCGCGACGCCGACGCGGGCCATGCCCACGTCGACGCCTAACAGCACCCCGGGACGCGGGGTTGGTGCGGATGACCCGGGCGCCGAGGCTATGACAGCTCCTGGATCGAACGGACCATGGCCTCGAGGGCCTCGGCGGTCTTGGTGACGTCCTGGCCGCCGCCCTGTGCCACGTCGTCCTTGCCGCCGCCTCCGCCGCCAAGGATCTTGGCCGCGGTGCGCACCAGGGCGCCGGCCTTGGCGCCCTGGGCGCGGGCCTCGTCGTTGGTGGCAACCAAGACCAGCGGGCGGCCGTTGGCCGCGCCGGTCAGGGCGACGACGGACGCCGCGGCACCCAGGCGGTCGCGCAGGTCAAGGGCGAGGGTGCGCAGCGCGTCGGCCGAGGGGACCTCGCCGGCGTCGTGGGCCAGGACCTGGATGCCGGCGATGTCGCGGGCCTTGGCCACCAGGGCACCGGCCTGCGCCGCAAGCTGCGCGCCGCGGAGCTTCTCGATTTCCTTCTCGGCGCTGCGCAGCTTCGCGACGGTGTCGGAAATGCGCTCGTTGAGCTGAGCGGCCGGGACCTTGAACATCGAGGAGAGCTCGGATACCAGGGCGCGCTCGGCGGCACCGTGGCGGAATGCCTCCATGCCCACCAGGGCCTCGACGCGCCGGTTGCCCGAGCCCACGGAGGCCTCGCCCAGCAGCGTCAGGGAACCGATCTGCGCGGTGGCGCCCACGTGGGTGCCACCGCAGAGCTCGCGGCTCCAGGCGTCGTTGATTTCCACCATGCGCACGGTGTTGCCGTACTTCTCGCCGAACAGGCTCATGGCGCCGGCGGCGCGGGCCTCGGCCAGCGGCATGACATTGGTGTTCACCTGGTGGTTGTTGCGGATGGCCAGGTTCACGACCTCTTCGATCTCGTTGCGGGCCGCGGCGCTCAGGGCCTCGGACCAGGAGAAGTCAAAGCGCAGGTAGCCGGCCTTGTTGAAGGAGCCGGACTGCAGCGCGTCCGGGCCCAGGATCTCGTGGAGCGCGGCGTGGACCAGGTGGGTGGCGGAGTGGGCCTGTTCCCCGGAATGGCGGCGCTGGCGGTCGACCTCGGCGAGCACCGAGGCCCCTGCGGGCAGTTCGCCCTCGCGCACGATCGCCTGGTGGACGTTCAGGCCGCGGATGGGGGCCTGAACGTCGAGCACCTCGAGGACGAAGCCGTCGCCGGTGATCAAGCCAACGTCGCCGGCCTGTCCGCCGGCCTCGGCGTAGAACGGGGTCTCGTTGAGCACGAGCTCGATCTGCTGGCCCTGTTCGGCGACCTCGACCAGGGAGCCGTTGTGCACGATGCCGCGCACGGTGGATTCGCTGGTGAGTTCCTCGTAGCCGGTGAAGATGACGTCGCCAGCGTCGTGCAGCTTGGTGAAGATCGTCAGGTCGGCGTGGCCGGCCTTCTTCGCCTTGGCATCCTTCTGCGCGCGGGTGCGCTGTTCGTTCATCAGCTCGCGGAACTTGGTTTCGTCGACGGCCAGGCCGGCCTCGGCGGCGATTTCCAGGGTGAGGTCGATCGGGAAGCCGTAGGTGTCGTGCAGCGCGAAGGCGTCCTCGCCCGAGAGCGAGCCGCCCTTGGACTTGGAGACCTCCAGGGCCTCCTCCAGGCGCGTGGTGCCGGAGGCGATGGTGCGCAGGAAGGCACGCTCCTCGGCGTAGGCGATGCGGGCGATGCGTTCGAAGTCGGACTCCACGATGGGATAGACGCCCTTCATGGCGTCGCGGGAGGCCGGCAGCAGCTCGGGCAGCACGGCGGTTTCCACGCCCATCAGGCGCATGGCGCGCACGGCGCGGCGGATCAGGCGGCGCAGCACGTAGCCGCGGCCCTCGTTGCCCGGGGAGACGCCATCGGAAATCAGCATCAGCGAAGAGCGGATGTGGTCCGCGACCATGCGCATGCGCACGTCGTCGGCGTGGTTCGGGTCCGTCGGGTCCTCGGTGGAGGTGTAGGCCTTGCCGGAAAGCTCGGCGGCCTTGTCCAGCACGGGACGGACCTGGTCGGTCTCGTACATGTTCTCGACGCCCTGCAGGATCATCGCGAGGCGCTCGAGGCCCAGGCCGGTGTCGATGTTCTTCTTGGGCAGTTCGCCCAGGATCTCGAAGCTGTCCTTGCCGGTGCCCTCGCCGCGCTGGTACTGCATGAACACGAGGTTCCAGATCTCGATGTAGCGGGTGTCGTCGGCCTCCGGGCCGCCCTCGATCCCGTACTCGGGCCCGCGGTCGTAGAAGATCTCCGAGCAGGGGCCGGCGGGGCCGGGCTGGCCGGTGGACCAGTAATTGTCCTCCATGCCCATCTTCTGGATGCGCTCGGCCGGGATGCCGATCTTGTCGCGCCAGATTTCCAGTGCCTCGGTGTCCTCGTGGAAGACGGTGATCCACAGCTTCTCGGCGGGCAGGCCGAAGCCGCCGTCGGCGACGGAGCTGGTCAGCAGCTCCCAGGCGTAGGAGATCGCGCCTTCCTTGAAGTAGTCGCCGAAGGAGAAGTTGCCGGCCATCTGGAAGAAGGTGCCGTGGCGCACGGTCTTGCCGACCTCTTCGATGTCGCCGGTGCGGATGCACTTCTGCACCGAGGTGGCGCGGCTGTAGGGCGCCTCCTCGCGGGCGGTCAGGTACGGGATGAACGGCACCATGCCGGCGACGGTGAACAGCAACGACGGGTCGGAGGAGACCAGTGAGGCGCTGGGAACCGCGGTGTGGCCCTTCGACTCAAAGTAGTCGACCCACCGGCGTGCAATTTCCTGCGATTTCATCGTTCCTCTTCGATCCCTTCGTGCTTACGGGCGCTGTGCTTGGGTGTGGCTTTCACGTGCAGCTCCCCCGTGGCCTCTCGGCCGGGGAGTTGCGTACTGCCGAGAACCGCCGTGGCGGCGGTCGTCGGCACGCGTGCCACGAAAATAAGTCTAGTGGTGGCTTGGGCCAGGTGTTTCATCCAGGCCCAGGGCCTGGCGCAATTCGGTTTCGCGTTCATTCATCCCGGTGCGGAAGGCCTCGGCCAGCTCCTGCAGCGAGTCGCTGATGCGGCCAACGGTGCGGTTCAGCCCGTCGGGGCTCGCAAGCTCCCGGGCTTCGCCGAGCTTGCGGGCGGCCAGGACGCCGACGCCGATTCCGATGCCGACCCAGAATAGTTTCTTCATCTGCGGTTTCCTCGTTTCGTGGATGGTGGGAACGTGCGCTGCCCGGTGCCGCTGCATGGCGGGTGGGTTCGGGCGGCTGCGACCGGGCCCCTTGGACCGGGCCGGTGTCAGCGCGAGCGTCGTCCCTTGCCGGTCGGCTTGGTGTCGAGGACCGATCGGACCCCGGCGGAAAATGCCGCGATCTTGATCAGCGGCCGCCCGACGGTGGCTGCCGTCAAGGAGGACAGTGCGCTGATGTTGGCCGACGCGTCCGAGACGTGCGAGGTGATGCCGTCGACCTTGCGGATCTGGTCGTTGGTGCTTGCCACGGTGTTGGTGACCTCGGTCAGCAGCGGTGTGGTGCCGTCGGAGACGTCCCTGACGGCGCCGCGCAGCTCGTCAAACACCTTCCCGAGCTTCCAGATGGGGATGGCAAGCAGTGCCACCAGCACGGCGAAGACGCCTGCCGCAATGAGTCCGGCGATGTCCGACCCTGTCATATGCTTTTCCTCTACCGTTGGTGACATGTGCTTTTCCACCTTACCGAAAGGTTGGCGATAGCACGGAACCGAAACGTCTTGGATAACACGAAGCCCGCGGCGCGGGGCCACGGGCTTCGTGTTGCAAGCTCAATTCGTTGGGCGTGAACCCGATGAATTTAGCGTGAGTAGAACTCGACGACGAGGTTCTCTTCGCAGGTTACGGGAACCTCGGAGCGCTTCGGCTTGCGGACGAGCTTGGCCTGGAGGGCTTCAAGCTTGACGTCCAGGTAAGCCGGAACGGCGGGGAGAACATCGCGGTGTGCGCCTGCAGCGGCGATCTGGAACGGGCCCATCTTTTCGCTACGCTCGTGAACGTGGATCAGCTGACCCTCGGACACGCGGAACGAGGGACGGTCCACGCGCTGGCCGTTGACCAGGATGTGGCGGTGCACAACCAGCTGGCGAGCCTGGGCGATGGTGCGGGCGAAGCCTGCACGCAGAACCAAGGCGTCCAGACGCATTTCCAGCAGCGAGATCAGGTTTTCACCGGTCTGGCCAGCGGTGCGCTTGGCTTCATCGAAGACACGGGTCATCTGTGCTTCGCGGATGCCGTACTGGGCGCGCAGACGCTGCTTTTCGCGCAGACGCACTGCGTAGTCGCTGTCCTGCTTCTTGCGGGCACGGCCGTGCTGGCCGGGACCGTACGGACGACGCTCCATGTACTTTTCAGCTTTAGGAGTCAGAGCAAGGCCGAGGGCTCGCGAGAGGCGAACCTTGCGGCGGGCACGAGTGTTGTTAGCCACGAGTGTCCTTATCTGTTTTTAGCGGTTGTCATTGGGTCTGGCCTCCATGATGGAGAGTTGCGGGAAACCGCGTCCCTAGTTACTGCAACTGCCACGGTGCGAACCGATCGGGACCAAGGTTCCGGTCGATCTGCGGTTGGGCAGCTTGCCAGCCAAGGATCCATCCTACCACCGCCGCCAAACCCCGCGTTCACCGCTGGTGGTTGCCGGGCATGTGAGATATATCCGCAGCCCACGTGGGCTACTTGGTCCGGCGGTCCTTGGCCCGGATGATTCCGCGGATGCGCTCAACGCGTTCGCCGATGGAACGTTCGGCCCCGTTCGCGGTGGGCCGGTAGTAGTCGACACCCAGCAGGTCATCCGGTGCGTACTGCTGGGTGGCCACCGAATGCGGCGCGTCGTGCGAATATTGGTAGCCCTTGCCGTGGCCCAGCCGCTGGGCGCCGGCATAGTGCGCGTCGCGCAGATGCACGGGCACTCCCCTGCCGCGGCCGGCCCGGACATCGGCCACGGCGGCGTTGATGGCGTTGTAGGCGGCGTTGGACTTGGGCGCGGTCGCCAGGTGCACGACGGCGTGCCCCAGGATAAGCCGCGCCTCGGGCATGCCGATGAGTTGCACGGCCTGGGCCGCGGCGACGGCGGTCTGCAGTGCGGTGGGGTCGGCCATGCCGATGTCCTCCGAGGCGCTGATCATGATGCGCCGGGCGATGAAGCGCGGGTCTTCCCCGGCCTCCAGCATTTTTGCCAGGTAGTGCAGGGCGGCATCCACGTCGGAACCGCGGACCGACTTGATGAAGGCGCTGATGATGTCGTAGTGCTGGTCCCCCGCCTTGTCGTAGCGCTGCACGGCGGCGTCCATGGCGCGTTCGGTGTGTTCGATGGTGATGATGATCTGGCCCGCGGGGCTCAGCGCCCCGTCGCCGGGGGCCTCTCCCGGTGCAGTGGCCTCATCCACGGCGGCGTCTTCGACGGAGTCGGGCGCCTCGGCAATGCCCGGCTCGCCGTCGCCGTCGCTTCCCTCCGTGGCGGGGGCCGGAGATGTGGCTGCTTCCGTCGTGTCGCCTGGCGCTGCATCCGCGGGGGCATGCTCGGCTGGCGGGTCTGCGGGTGCCTCGGTGGAGGCGTCGGCCTTTTGCGCGGAGCGACGAGCCAGGAGGCCGTGGGATTCGGCGGCGCTCCATGCCACCCCGGCGGCGGCCTCGAGTGCCGTCAGTGCCCGGCGGGCATCCCCTCCGGCCATGCGCACCAGGTGGTCAAGTGCCGCCGGATCCAGGACCAGCTCGTCGTTGAATCCCCGCTCGTCGGCCAGGGCACGGATGATGAGTGCGGAGATGTCCCCCTCTTCCAGGGGGCGAAGCGTGAGCAGCAATGAGCGCGAGAGCAATGGGGAGACCACGGAGAAGGATGGGTTTTCCGTCGTGGCGGCGACGAGCACGACCCAGCGGTTTTCCACCCCTGGCAGCAGCGCGTCCTGTTGGGCCTTGTTGAAACGGTGGATCTCGTCCAGGAACAGGACCGTGGTGAAGCCGCGCAGGTCGCGGTCCTCGAGCGCCTGGTCCATGACGCGGCGAACGTCCTTGACGCCGGCGGTGATGGCGCTGAGTTCGACGAATCGGCGTCCGGGGGCACGGGCAATCACGTGGGCAATGGTGGTCTTGCCGGTGCCTGGCGGGCCCCAGAGGATGATGCTTGAGGGGCCCGACGGGCCGGGGCCGTCGATCCCGGCCAGTTGCCGCAGGGGCGAACCGGCCTTGAGCAGGTGCTGCTGGCCAACGAGTTCCTCGACCGAGCGGGGGCGCATGCGTACGGCCAGGGGCGCGCGCGGGCGCACATGTTCTTCGTCGTTTTCCTCGTCGTCACCCAAGGCACTGAGCAGATCGTTCACCCCACCAGCCTAGTTCAGCATTGCCGCCGACGATTCCCCGCCCCCGATCAGGGTGGTTTTCCCCGTCAGCGTGGCTTGATGGAACTGTGGATGCATCGGTGCGCCCGAAGGTGTTTTACGGCGCTTCGTTGGCGGCAGGGCCCGGGAGCCGTCACATCCGACACAACGGCGGAGCTGGGGGCAACCCCACCGGCAGGAAAAGACAACACCCGGGAGTTGTGGCACGATCGGCGCGCCGCCATCGCGAATCGCTGGCTGCCCTAGTCGAACAGGGGCGCCGTGAATCCGATGGTGCGAAGCTCGGGGTGCCAGTAAAGGTTCCGCTGCGGTGCGCCGCGTGGTTGTCCGTCGATGGCGATGACATAGGGAACACCATCGATCGACTTCAGCGTAATGAGGCCCGCATGCACCTGGACATGGTGGTATTCACACAGGAGTGCCGAATTTCCCACGTTCGTTTCGCCGCCTTCGAGCCAGGGTATGACGTGGTGGCACTCGGAGGTCGAGGCGGGCCGCGTGCAGCCGGGCATGATGCACCCGCGATCCCTGATGGCGATGGCCTTGCGTTGGGCCTTGGAGAAACCGCGGACTTCGCGGCCCAGGTCGAGGACTTCCCCGTTCTCTCCGAGGACAGCCGGCAGGATGTCGCCGTTGCAGGCGAGTCTCCTGATGTTGGCTGCGGAAATGGGACGGTTGTGTGCGGTCAATCCCGCTTCTTCACACTGGCCCAGCAAGCTGCGGTAGCCGATCAGGACGCCGATCTTGACCCTCATGCCGCCAGTTTCGCTGATGTCGGTGCCGTTCAATGCCCCGGAGCATGCGGCAACGAGGGCATCGAGGAGCAGCTGCGGGCTGGTGCGTGGGTCCTGTGCCGTCAGGGCCGCGAGCCCCGAGCCTTCCGGGGGAAGTCCGCAGGCTAGTCCGCTCAGCGGGATGTCCTCGTCCCCGGCATCTGCGGGCCTGGCCCATTCAGGTGCGGGTGTACCCGCCGGGGAAAAGCGCGGGGTCCCGGACTCGGACCCACCGTCGGGGTCGGCAGTGGCGTCGTCCGGGGCGGACGTGGCGAGACCGGGGTTCGTGGAGGCGGAGTACGGCGGGGCCTTCAGCGAGCGGGGGTTGGTCCAGGCCTCGCCGAAGGCGACGATGGTTTCGGAGTCGAGGGGGTCGCAGCGCAGCAGGTATTCGTCGCTGCCGTCACGGAATCCGCGGTAGAAGCAGCCCCGCCTGGCACGGATTTCCTCATCGCTGAGGGGAGTCCCGTTCTCGGCCAGGAAGCTGCCCCAGTCCTGCAGGGCCTTGCCACACATCTTGGGCTCGCCGGTGCGTGCCTCATGGACCAGGGATTCCTCGATGGCGTTGTTGACCTTGCCGGCGTCGGGCCGTGGCTTGATGCGCGGCTGCATGGAGTCGAGCCGGCCGGCGACGGAGGAGAGGTTGCCGACGTCGGCGCTGCCGTCGGCCGCGGCCCGGGCCAGGATCGGGTAGCTGGGTGCCGCCGGGGTCCCGCCGTCGTCCACGGGTTGGGCCGGGGCAACCAGGAGCTTGGCACCGGTGATGCGGCGTCGGCCATCGGAACCGGAAATATGCAGGTGCGCCTGCATGTAGGCCAGGATGTTGCGGTGCGGCGCCATCCCGGTGCGCAGTCGTTCGCTCGGGATGGCGGCGGCGCCGCTCGCCAGATCCTCGGGGTGGGCCACGAGTTCGTCGATTTTCTGGGCGATGACCGGGTCCAGCCGGTGAACCTCTGCGGCTGCGGCGCGCTGGACGACCACGAGTTGGCCATAGGCAATGGAACGGTGGCTGCGCTCGAGCAGGCCCAGCATCGCCGCACCGGAGGACGCATCGAGCACGACCTGTTCCAGCTGCGCGGTGACCTCGGACAGGGCAAGTGCCGCAGCGGCCATCTTCCGGCCAAGCTCCGCAGTCGTCTCCTGTGCCGTCAGTGGCGCAGATAGTGGTGTGCCCATGCCCACCAGTGTCCGCCTTCCGGCCCGCGCCCGCCCCGGGATCGCCCCGGTTGTGCGGGGAAGTGGGGCGGTGCCCCCGTGGTCCCCCGAATATGCCCGTGCCCGGGCAAAACGGTAGGCTCGCTAGGTCCGGCGGCGCGTGGGCGGCGAATCGCGCCGCAGCAACGGAAATCGATGAGAAGGTGGATGCATGAAGGCAGTGTTGCAGGTGGCTTCCCGGGCCTCGGTCGAGGTCGAAGGTTCGGTCGTCGGGAAGATCGACGGGCCCGGCCTGGTGGTGCTGCTGGGCGTGACGCACGGCGACACCCCGGCGTTGGCGGCCAAACTGGCGGCCAAGGTGTGGCGCCTGCGGATGCTGGAGGGCGAGAAGTCGTGCGAGGACCTCGGCGCCCCGTTGCTGGTGATCAGCCAGTTCACGCTCTACGGGGATGTGCGCAAGGGGCGGCGCCCCGGGTGGACGAATGCGGCACCGGGCGCGGTGAGCGAGCCGCTGTACGAGGAGTTCATGGCGCAGCTGCGCGCGCTCGGTGCCCACGTGGAATCGGGCGTGTTCGGCGCGATGATGGAGGTCTCGTTGGTGAACTCGGGACCGTACACCCTCATCGTCGACACCGACGAGCTGCCCGGCTAGGTTCATCCGAGACTGAACGGGTCGGCGCGGGCCTGGTCCGGGGTTCGGCCAGCAGTTCCGTCAGGCTTGCGGCCCATATGGCCCGGGACGTGCGAACCGGCCGGTATCCCCCCCCATTCACTCCCGCAGCACGGCGCCCTGGAAGAAAACCCAGAGTTCGCGCTGCGCAGCCAGGTGACCGCGGCCGCTGCCGGTGAGCGTGTAGACCTTGCGCCCCGGTGCCCCGTCCCCGTCCTCCCAGGTGCTGTCCATGAGCCCGGCGGCCTCGAGCTTGACCAGGGCCGGGTACAGCGTGGAGCCCTTGATGGGCGAGAACCCGCGGGCTTCGAGCGCTTGGGCCAGCGCGTATCCGTGATTGGGCCCCGCCTCCAGCGCGTCGAGCAGGCTCAGTGGCAGCATCGCCCGTTGCCACGCGCCGGGAAACTCCTTGCCGCCGCTCAGCATGCCCACTCCCCTGTCCGGCGGCGGTTTTCCGCACGAAGAGCGTCGGCGAAAGCGCCGGGCATCCACGGGATCAGTGGTTCCATGTCGAGGCCTTTCGGTGGGGGTGGGACGGGTGCATGACGCACGCCGCCAAATGACGGACTAAGTCAAAAATTTATCTAGATAATTAATCTTACTAAGGTTGTCCACGTTTCGTGCGGGTTTTCCACGGTCGTTCTTTCGTGTCGCGGGGCTGCGTGCCGATCCGGGCTCAGGCCCGTCTCCCCGACCGGCTCGGCCCTCCGTTTCAAGGGCCGGGGCGCCTCGCGGCACCGCCCGTTCCCCCGCCGGATTCCCCCGGACAAGCAAGAGGGCGCCCACCGTGATGGTGGACGCCCCCGGGCCAACCGCCTGTGGGCGGTGCGGGACTACTTGGCTTCGGCCGTGGCCGGCTCGTTGGACTCGGCCTTCTTGGACTCGGGCTTCGAGTCGACGCCGGCCTCCTTGCGCTGCTGCGCGGTGATCGGCGCTGGGGCGCTGGTCAGCGGATCGAAGCCGCCGCCGGTCTTCGGGAAGGCGATGACGTCGCGGATCGAGTCGGAGCCGGTGAGCAGCTGCAGCACGCGGTCCCAGCCGAAGGCGATGCCTCCGTGCGGCGGGGCGCCGTACTTGAAGCCCTCGAGCAGGAAGCCGAACTTGGACTGCGCGGATTCCTTGTCCAGGCCCATCAGCTTGAAGACCCGCTCCTGCACGTCGCGCTGGTGGATACGGATCGACCCGCCGCCGATCTCGTTGCCGTTGCAGACGATGTCGTAGGCGTAGGAGAGGGCGCTTTCCGGGTCGGTGTCGAAGGTGTCCAGGAACTCCGGGCGCGGCGAGGTGAACGCGTGGTGCACGGCGGTCCAGGCACCGGAGCCCACCGCCACGTCGCCCGAGGCCACCGCGGCGGCGGCCGGCTCGAACATCGGGGCGTCGACGACCCACACGAAGGCCCAGTCGCCTTCCTTGATCAGGCCGGTGCGGTGGCCGATTTCCACGCGGGCGGCGCCCAACAGGGCCCGTGCCTCGTTCTTGTCGCCGGCGGCGAAGAAGATGCAGTCACCGGGCTTGGCTCCGGTGGCCTCTGCCAATCCGGCGCGCTCGGCATCGGTCAGGTTCTTGGCAACGGGGCCGGCCAGTTCGCCGTCCTCCTTGTAGAGCACGTAGGCCAGGCCCTTGGCGCCGCGCTGCTTGGCGAATTCCTGCCAGCCGTCCAGGGTGCGGCGGGGCTGGGAGGCGCCGCCGGGCATGACCACGGCACCGACGTGCGGGGCCTTGAAGACGCCGAAGTCGGTGTCCTTGAAGAACTCGGTCATGTCGGTCAGCTCGAGGCCGAAACGCAGGTCCGGCTTGTCCGAGCCGTACTTGGCCATGGCCTCGTGGTAGGTGATGCGGGCGATCGGGGTCGGGATCTCGACGTCGATCAGCTTCCAGAGTTCCTTCACCAGGGACTCGCCGAGCGCGATGATGTCGTCCTGCTCGACGAAGGACGCCTCGATGTCCAGCTGGGTGAACTCCGGCTGGCGGTCGGCGCGGAAGTCCTCGTCGCGGTAGCAGCGGGCGATCTGGTAGTACTTCTCGAAGCCGCCGACCTGCAGCAGCTGCTTGAACAGCTGCGGGGACTGCGGCAGCGCGTACCAGGAGCCCGGGGCCAGGCGTGCCGGGACCAGGAAGTCGCGGGCACCCTCGGGGGTGGAGCGGGTCAGCGTCGGGGTCTCGATTTCCACGAAGCCGTCGCCGTGCAGCAGGTTGCGGGCGATCCGGTTGGCCTCGGAACGCAGGCGGATGTTGCGGTTGGGGGTCGGGCGGCGCAGGTCCAGGTAGCGGTGGCGCAGGCGCGCCTCCTCGCCGACCTCGACGTGCTCGTCGATCTGGAAGGGCAGCGGCGCGGCGGTGTTCAGCACCACGACGGATTCGGCGATGACCTCGATCTCGCCGGTGGCCAGGGCGGGGTTCTCGTTGCCCTCGGGGCGGCGCTCGACCTTGCCGGTGATCTGCAGGACGAATTCGTTGCGCAGCGGGTGGAAGACCTCCTCCTCGCGCACCACGACCTGGGCGAAGCCCGAGGCGTCGCGCAGGTCAAGGAAGGCGACCCCGCCGTGGTCGCGGCGGCGGGCCACCCAACCGGTGAGGGTGACGGTTTCTCCGATGTGCTCGGCGGTCAAGGTGCCGAGCTGATGAGTGCGTAGCACTGCATTCCTTTCTACAAAGGTGCGAATTTCCGCTGGTGTCCCGAAGGCCGGCTGAAGCCGGTGGCGGTTGCGCGCCTGGGGTGCGGTCGAGAAGAATCTATGTGCGAGTTTACCGGCACTGCCGTGCCCGCTGCACCGCAACCCGCTTCGTTGTGCGCTGACTCACGCCGGCGCCTCCACGAAGGGGGCCGCGGTATCGGTGCCGCAGCTAGGGGCGGGCGGCGGTGACCAGGTTGGACAGGTCCGCGTCCGCCGGCATCCAGGAAGCCGGGTCCGCGGCGGTCTGCTCGCCGCTGCGGATGTCCTTGACCTCGTGGGTGCCGTCCTCGGAGGTGAACCAGACGAAGGGGATGCCGCGCCTGTCGGCGTACTTGATCTGCTTGCCGAACTTCTCCGCCTTGGCCGCCACCTCGCAGGCGATGCCGCGGGCGCGCAGCGCGGCGGCCACGTCCTGCGCCTCGTTCCAGGAGTCGTCGTTGGCAAGTGTGACCAGCACGGCGGAGGGCACGGTGCGTGCGGCGGTGGCCGATTCCTCGGCGAGCATCCGCGAGACCAGGCGGGTGACACCGATGGACAGGCCCACGCCCGGGTAGTTCTTCTTCCCGGTGGAGGCCAGCGACTCGTAGCGCCCGCCGGAGCAAATCGAGCCCAGGGACTCGTGCCCCACCAGCACCGTCTCGTAGACGGTGCCGGTGTAGTAGTCCAGGCCGCGGGCGATGGACATGTCGGCGACGACCTTGCCCGGGGCGCGGCGCACGGCTGCCTCGATGACCTGGGAGAGCTCGTCCAGGCCCTCCTCGAGCAACGGGTGGGTCACGCCCAGGGCGCGGACCTGTTCGACGAAGGAGGTGTCCGCGGTGCAGATGGAGGCCAGGGCCAGCGCGGCGGCGGCCTGCTCGTCGGTGGCGCCCAGTTCGTTCTTCAGCGCCTCGGCGACCTTGGCCGCACCGATCTTTTCCAGCTTGTCGATGGAGCGCAACACGCCGGCGGTGTCCTCAAGGCCCAGGCCCAGGTAGAAGCCCTCGGCGAGCTTGCGGTTGTTCACGCGCAGGCGGAAGTCGCCGATGGGCAGCGCGGAAAGCGCCTCGGCGATGACCAGGGCCAGTTCCACGTCGTAGCGGAAGGGCAGTTCGCCGTCGCCCACCACGTCGATGTCGGCCTGGGTGAATTCGCGGAAGCGGCCGTCCTGCGGGCGCTCGCCGCGCCAGACCTTCTGCATCTGGTAGCGGCGGAACGGGAAGGGCAGGTGCCCGGCGTTCTCCACCACGTAGCGGGCGAAGGGCACGGTCAAGTCGAAGTGCAGGGCCAGCGCGTTCGGGTCGTTCTTCGCCGACTCCTCGGCGGCCAGGCGGGAAAGCCCGTAGACCTCCTTGTCGATCTCGCCCTTGCGCAGCAGCTGTCCGACGGTTTCCACGGCGCGGGTCTCGATGTTGGCGAACCCATGCAGCTCGAAGATCCGGCGCAGCGTGTCCAATACATGCTGCTCCACCGCGCGCTCCTGCGGGAGCCATTCGGGGAAGCCGGATAGTGAGGCCTTGCGTGCCATGAAGTCTGTACTCCTAGTAAAGGGGGAATGCTGGTGGTTGCCACGTCCCGCGGGCCGCCGGTGCGAGGAACTCTGTGCCCGGCGGCGGGCACGTAGGGAACCAAGTCTAATGGCGCGGCGATGCGCCGAGGGCGAAACGACTCGAATGCGTCACGGTTTTGCGGCGGCGGAGTACCGAGGCCATGGCCTTGGCGGGTAAAGTGGCGGTGACAGTTGTGTCCCGGCGCATATCCGGGGCCGAACCTAGCGAAAGAGTTTCAGCGGTGACCACCAGTCAGCAATCCGACGACAATCTCCAGCCGGCAGCAGCGGCCGAGGAGCAGCAACCCGAAAGCACCGTGGAGGCGGCCCCGGCCACCGAGCCGGAGGCAGCAGAGCAGGCCCCGGAATCCGAGCCGGAGGCAGCAGAGCAGGCCCCGGAATCCGAGGCAGTAGTCGAGGAAGCGGCGGAGGCCCCGGCAACGGAAGGCCCCGCCGAGGAGGCAGCCGAAGCAAAGGCAGCCCCGGCAGCCCCGGCAGCCCCCGCCGTTCCGACCCCTTCCGCGGTGCCGACCCCCGCCGCCATGGCCCCGGCTCCGCGCCCCTCGGGCAAGCACGCCGCGAAGGTCGCCGCACCCGTTGCCGCTCCCCCGACGTTCACCACCCCGCCGGAGGAAGCCGCCAAGTTCGGCCGCGTATCCGAGGACGGACACGTCTTCCTGCTCATCGACGGTGCCGAGCACCCCGTGGGACAGTACCCGGATGCCACCGCCGAGGAAGCCCTGGCCTACTTCGTGCGCAAGCACGACGAGGTCGTCTCCTCGCTCATGCTCCTGGAGCAGCGCGTCGCGGCCAAGGCCCCGAGCTCGGACATGAACAAGACCCTGGACCACCTCGCCGCCACCGTGGCCGAGCGTGCCATGGTCGGGGACATCCCCGCACTGGAGGCGCGCATCGAGACCGCCCGTGCCGCCGTTGCCGAACTGGTTGCCGTCGAGCGCAAGGCCAACGAGGAGCTGCGTGCCACCGAGCTCGCCGCCCGCGAGGCCATCGTCGCCGAGGCCGAGGCGCTTGCCGCCACGGACCCGACGACCGTGCAGTGGAAGCAGGGGTCCAACCGCATGAACGACCTCTTCGACGCCTGGAAGACCGCGCAGAAGTCCGGCGTGCGCCTGGGCCGCTCGACCGAGGATTCCCTGTGGAAGCGCTTCCGCGGCGCCCGCACCACCTTCGACCGCCACCGCCGCGCGTACTTCTCGCAGCTCGATGCGACCAACTCCGAGGCCAAGGCCGCCAAGGAAGCGTTGATCGCCCGCGCCGAGGAACTCTCACGCTCCACCGACTGGGGACCGACCGCCGGCGAATACCGCCGCCTGATGGACGAGTGGAAGGCCTCCAAGCGCGCCTCGCGCAAGGACGACGACGCCCTGTGGGCACGTTTCCGCGCCGCGCAGGACGTCTTCTTCGAGGCCCGCCAGGCCGCGAACGCCGCCATCGACGAGGAGTTCGGCGCGAACCTCATCGTCAAGGAGGCCCTGCTGGTGGAGGCCAAGGCCCTGCTGCCGATCAAGGACCTGACCACGGCCAAGAGGCTGCTGGACTCGATCCGCGACCGCTGGGAGGCCGCGGGCAAGGTCCCGCGCGCCGACATGCAGCGCGTCGAGTCCTCGCTGCGCCAGGTCGAGGAGGCCGTCCGCTCGGCCGAGGACGAGCAGTGGCGCCGGTCCAACCCGGAGACCAAGGCACGCTCGAACTCGATGCTGACCCAACTCGAGGACGCCATCGCAGGCCTCGAGGAGGACCTGGCCAAGGCCAAGGCCAAGGGCGTCGAGTCCAAGATCAAGGCGGCCCAGGAAGCCCTGGACGCACGCCGCCTGTGGCTCGAGACCCTGCAGAAGTCCTCCGCGGACTTCCAGTAACGGCACACACGCACCGCCCACCGGGCGGGTGCGGTTCCATGCGGACCGCACCCGCCCGTGTTGTTTAACGCACCATTCCGTTGCCGGCTTGAGTTCAAGCGGTCGTTCCCCGGCGGCGGGGGGGGTTATCCACAATTTGGGCCGCTCCCCTGCCGCCAGGCACCCGGGCCTGTGACAGTGGAGGGATGGAACGCACAATCCCCCGGAGCGATCCGGACATCGGCCGCGGGCCGATCGAACCAACACCCCTGCATCCCGCCGCGCGCCGCGGCCCGCAGGTCATCCTGGTTGATGAGCCGTTCACGCTCAACGAGCTGCAGGCCCTGAGGCTGCGCGGCTCGCTGCGGGAGATGCTGCCCGGGGCCTATGTCTCCGCGGTGCACCCCGACAACCCGGTCACCCGCGCGCGGGTCGCCGCCGCGGTGGCCGGGGAGCAGCTGGTGCCGGGCCGCGCCCTGTGCAAGGTCACCGCGGCGTGGGTCTACGGCTGCGCGCCGATGCCGCGCGAACTGGACATCGTGGTGCCGCGCTACCACCGCCCCTGCGCACCGACCTCGCGGATGATCCTGCGCCTGAGCGAGGGAACGCTGGACGAGGAGCAGATCTGCACGGTGGGCGGCGTCGCCGTCACCTCGCCCTTGCGCACCGCGATGGACATTGCCTTCAATTCCGAGCTGCGCGAGTCGCTGCCGGTGCTGGCCGCCATCAGCGCCTCGGCCCGGCTGCGCTGCAGCTACGCGGAGATGCTGGAGCAGGTCGACGCCCAGGTGCGCCGTCCGGGCCGGCGCCGCGCGCTGGGCGCCATCACCCGGTTGATGGAACGGGACCTGCCCGCGGCGGCCTAAGGCACCCCGGGCCACGCCGCGGGCGGCGCGCTAGGAGCGTCGGGTCCCGCCGGAGGTGCGGTACACGTCGTACACACCGTCGATCCGGCGCACCGAGTTCAGCACGTGGCTGAGGTACTTCGGGTCGCCCATCTCGAAGGCAAAGCGGGAGAACGCGACACGGTCGCGCGAGGTGGAGACGCTGGCGGCCAGGATGTTCACGTGGTTCTCCGAGAGCACCCGCGTCACATCCGAGAGCAGCGACTTGCGGTCCAGCGCCTCGACCAGGATCTCCACGAGGAAGACGCTGGATTTGGTCGGCGCCCACTGCACCTCGACCAGGCGGTCGGGCTGCTGCTCGAGCTGCTTGAGGTTCACGCAGTCGGTGCGGTGCACCGAGACCCCGGAACCGCGCGTGACGAACCCGCGGATCGGGTCCGGCGGCACGGGCGTGCAGCAGCGTGCCAGCTTGGCCAGCACCTCGCCGGCGCCCGGGACGATGACCCCGGCATCGGAGTCGGCGGCCCGGGCAGGCACCGCGTAGATGGGGGTTTCCTCCAGCACCTCCTCCACGCCGCCGGCCTCGCCGCCGACCAGCGCGGTGAGGTGCTCGATGACGTTCTGCGCGGAGGTGTGCCCGTCGCCGACCGCGGCATAGAGCGCGGAGATGTCGTGGTGGCGCAGCTCCTGGGCGACGGCGGAGAGCACGTCGTGGGTCATCAGCTTCTGCAGCGGAAGGTTGTTCTTCCGCAGCGCCTTGGTCAGCTGCTCCTTGCCCTTTTCGATGGCCTCTTCGCGGCGTTCCTTGGTGAACCACTGGCGGATCTTGTTCCGGGCGCGGGCGGACTTGACGAAGCCCTGCCAGTCCTGGGACGGGCCGGCGTTCTCGGCCTTGGAGGTGAAGACCTCGACCATGTCGCCGTGGTGCAGCTCGGAGTTCAGCGGCACCAGCTTGCCGTTCACGCGCGCGCCGATGGTGCGGTGTCCGACGTCGGTGTGCACCGAGTAGGCGAAGTCCACCGGGGTGGCGCCCACCGGCAGGGACATGATCTGCCCCTTGGGGGTGAAGACGAAGACCTCGGCGGTGTTGATCTCGTAGCGCAGCGAGTCCAGGAACTCGTTGGAGTCGGAAGTTTCCTTCTGCCAGTCCATGAGGCTGCGCAGCCAGTCCATGTCCTGTTCCTCGACGCTGCGGCCGTCCTGGGTCGAGCCGTGCTTGTACTTGAAGTGCGCCGCCACGCCGTACTCGGCGCGCTGGTGCATGTCGTGGGTGCGGATCTGGATCTCCACCGGCTTGCCGCCGGGCCCGATCACGGTGGTGTGCAGCGACTGGTACAGGTTGAACTTGGGCAGCGCGATGTAGTCCTTGAAGCGCCCGGGCAGCGGGGTCCAGCGCGCATGCATCAGCCCCAGCACCGCGTAGCAGTCCTTCACGGTGTCCACCAGCACCCGCACGCCCATCAGGTCGTGGATGTCGTCGAAGTCCTTGCCGCGCACGATCATCTTCTGGTAGATCGAGTAGTAGTGCTTGGGCCGGCCGCTGATGGTGCCGCGCAGCCGCGCGGCGGTGATGTCCTCGGCAATGGCGGAGCGCACCGTGGTCAGGTACTTCTCGCGCTCCGGGGTCCGCTCCCCCACCATGCGCACGATCTCCTCGTACACCTTGGGGTGCAGGGCCGCGAAGGAGAGGTCCTCCAGCTCCCACTTGACGGTGTTCATGCCCAGCCGGTGGGCCAGCGGGGCGAAGATCTCCAGGGTCTCGCGCGCCTTCTTGGCGCTGGACTCCGGGGAGACGTAGCGCCAGGTCCGCGCGTTGTGCAGGCGGTCGGCCAGCTTGATCAGCAGCACGCGGATGTCCTTGGACATGGCGATGACCATCTTGCGCACGGTCTCGGCCTGGGCGGCCTCCCCGAACTGCACCTTGTCCAGCTTGGTGACCCCGTCGACCAGCTTGGCGATCTCCTCGCCGAACTCCCGGGTGAGGGCCTCCAGCGAGTAGTCGGTGTCCTCGACGGTGTCGTGCAGCAGCGCGGCGGCCAGGATCGCCCCGGTCATCCCCATCTCCGCCAGGATCGTGGCAACCGCGACCGGGTGGGTGATGTACGGGTCCCCGCTCTTGCGCTTCTGGCCCTCGTGGCAGTGCTCGGCCACGGCGTAGGCGCGGGCCAGCAGGTCAAGGTCGGCCTTGGGGTTCTGCGCGCGCACGGTGCGCAACAACGGCTCCAGCGTCGGGGGCTGCGCGCTGGGCCCGCGTCCGGCCAGGCGGACCAGCCGGGAGATCGTCCCGCGCCTGGGGACGGGATTGGGGGCCCCGGGCATCATGACACCGTGGTTCTCGGCCATGGGGTGCCTCCTTTTCGATCGGGGTCCGTCGCCGTGGCGCTGGCTCCGCACTAAGTTCGTCGCTGTCGAAACAGGCCCCCGCGCCGGGCGCCACGCGGGGCCACCCGGACGAAGGCCTGCCCGACTTCCTCTTGCTAGGTTATAGCACTTCGGCGCCAAAGGCGGACGGGGGGGGGGGGGGGGGGGCCCACCCCCCCCCCCC